>JAFXEU010000076.1 GCA_017520845.1 Kiritimatiellia bacterium
AATGTCGAACCGGTCCGAATTAAACCCCGAAAGATCGCACCCTTCGAAAAACGCGAAAATCTCTCTGGACTTCTCCAGAAACGTCGGGCAGTCCTTCACGTCTTCGTCGGCAATGCCGTGCACGGCCGTCGTCTCCTCGGGGATGTGCACTGTCGGATTGAGGAGCCAGCACCGCCGAATTTCGCTTCCGTCCGGCAACACCTTCACCGCCGCAAGCTCGATGATCCGGTCCTTGCGCGGAGATATCCCCGTGGACTCGATGTCAAACACGACAAGCGGACGCTTCAGTTCAATCGGAAAACTCATACCCCCTATTATACCAAAACCGAGTCCGCAGGACTATGTGCATCCTGTCTGGAGTTTCACGATTTTTCAATCGCCCACGCCCGTAACCGCCCCGATACTGCGGACGTGGCGCCATTATTGGCCCTTCAGGCGTTCAACTTGCGATCTCCAATCGAGCGCCCGACTTCTTCTTTCTCGATTTCTCGCGCAATCAGGCGTCGGGTCGCGGGAGCTCCTGCTCGGTCTCGTCACTCAAGTTTGCGCTCTCACGCCGAGAACAAGATACCGCCTTCAGCCATTCCCCTCGGCAAGACGTCTGGTTGCAGACCGAGCGCCTCTTACGCCTGCAAACTTTCGTTCCTCACTCGCAGGACTCCCGCCTCCCCCCGCCTGAAACGCCTGATGCGAACGGATGCAAAAACGCTGTCCGTTTCTCCGTCTGACCGAGTATAATACCCGGTTGCATAACCAGCCAAAAGAAAGGACAGCACGGTGAATAATAGCACAATCGCGTGGAAAACGCGAGCGCAGCTCGACGATTTTATGGTGAAAATGTTTCACGGTTTTCCGAAGCCGCAGAACAAGTTCATCCGCGACATGGTCTACGGGATACAGGCGACAGGCGACACGATCATCACGGACATCGCCCGTGCCGTCGCTCCGGAGGACAAGCACCGCAATGTCGAGAACCGACTGAGCCGCAACCTGCAGGCCGAGGGACTTCACGAAAAGATCAGAGACGCCATCCAGGCCGACGCCGTGCGGTTCATCGACAGGAACACGCTCGTCATCTACGACCCGACGGACGTCTGCAAGCCCCATTCGTACAAGATGGAGAAGCTTTCGCTCGTCCGGGACGCAAGCAGGTCGTCGAAGGAGAACGTCGTGACGACGCGGGGCTACCACGGGTGCATGGCCGTCGCCTGCAAGTCGGGCGCACGGAAGACCGTGCCGCTCGACCTCAAGATCTGGTCCTCGCTCGCCGAGGGCCACAAGGGAGAGAACGAGGAAGTCCTCGACGCCATGCGGGCCGTCGACAGGGCGACGGACGGACGCGGCATCCGCGTCTACGACAGGGGCGGGGACAGACCCGCCTTCTACGACTACCAGCTCGACAACGCGAGGAAGTTCATCACGCGCATGAACCAGAGGGACCTCTGGAGCTGGAAGGCGACGAAGTCAAACGAATGGCTCGCAGGCCAGTGCGTCATGCGCTACAAGGCCGTCGTCAGGT
>JAFXEU010000077.1 GCA_017520845.1 Kiritimatiellia bacterium
GGATGCGCTTGAACGCATCGTGGCGGACGACAAGTGGCCGCTTCCTAAATATCGCGAAATGCTTTTCGTGTACTGAGATGTCCGACGAAATCAGACATGAATGCGCGGTGGCGCTCCTGCGGCTTCGCGGAAGCGCCGCCGAACAGGCGGAGAAATGCGGGTGCGTCGACTTCGGAGGCACCAAGCTTTCCCTGCTCCTTGAGAAACAGCACAATCGGGGACAGGATGGAGCGGGGGCGGTGACGCTTGCATTGTCGCCCGAAGCCGGAAAACCCGCCTATAACGAACTCAAATCTGCGTCGGAGCGCCCCCTCGCGGATTTGCTGTCTCTGCTGGCGAAGCGCCGCCGGATGAACGAGACGGTGTTTCTCGGACATCTGCGCTATGCGACCTACGGGAAGGGAGACGTCGGGTTCTGCCATCCGTTCGTGCACAAGGCCGCGCGCCTCGAACGGATGCTGTTCCTGGCCGGCAATTTCAATCTGACTAACACCCGAGAGCTGTTTGACGCGTATGTCGATGCCGGGGAGTTTCCGGAATCGACCGCGGACGGATATCTCATCTGCGAGTGGTTGGCTTCCTACATGCTGCGGGAGGAGAAGGAGAGGGAAGATGGGGGCGAGCAACGCAGAGGAGAGATTCTCGTTGCCGCCCTGAAGAAACTTCTTCCCCGCCTTGACGGTGCGTACACGCTGTGCGGGATGACCGGTGACGGCTGGAGCTTTGCCGTCCGCGACGGGCACGGCATCCGTCCGGGATATTTTCACGTCGATGACGAAGTCGCGGTCGTCGCCTCGGAAAGATCGGCGATCCAGGCGGCATTCAATCTCATGCCGGAGGAGGTCAGGGAACTCGTTCCGGGCGAGGCGATGGTCATCGCTCCGGACGGAGAGATAGACTTTGTGAAGATTCTCGATCCTGCGGAACGGCGCGAATGCGTCTTTGAACGGATATATTTCTCCCGGGCGAATGATTCGGATATCCATCGCGAACGGAAAGCGCTTGGGGCGGCGCTGGCGAAGCCGCTTTTAGACGCCGTCGGCTGCGATCTCGAGAATACCTTCTTCAGCTACATCCCCAATTCGGCGCAGGTTGCGTTCCACGGACTGCTGGAAGCGCTCTGGACGGAGGGTCTTGCCGAGGGACACCCCGTCCGATTCGGACAGATCGCGGTCAAGGACGCGAAATTCCGCACGTTCATCGCCGATGCGGCGGCGCGGCGGGAGTTCTATCAGCATGTCTACGATGTCACCTACGGGCTTGTTCGTCCCGGGACGGACACGCTGGTCGTCCTGGACGATTCGATCGTCCGCGGCAACACGATGAAGAACGCGATTCTGCCGATGCTGGACCGTCTCGGGCCGCGCCGCATTATCGTCGCATCGTCGGCTCCGCCGATCTGCTATCCCGACTGCTACGGCATAGACATGTCGACCTTGGGTGAACTTATCGCCTTTAAGGCGCTGGTCAATCTCGAAAAGAGGACGGAGACGGATCGCGGAGAGTGGCTGAAAGCCGACATCCGCACACTCTATGCGCGGCATTCGCAGGAGGAGCTTTCGGAGGAGATCGCGCGCCTGATCACGCCTTCGGGAATGAGGGCCAGGGTCGATGTGATTTTCCAGACGGTCGATGCCATGCATTCATGTTGCCCGAATTCGACCGGAGACTGGTATTTTACCGGAGACTATCCGACGGCGGGAGGAGAGCGCGTTCTCAAGGCGGCGCTCAAGAACTATCTGGAAAACCGTAATGAAAGAAGCTACTGAGAAAAAGGCGGAGAAAACAGCCGGAGGCAGAGCGATGTCGATTGAAGCGTTTGAAGAAAGATGGAAGGCGCAGCGCGAACGCAAGGCGTTCCTCGCGCTGGAGGACGGGACGGTATTCCACGGAGTCGCCTTTGGCGCGTCCGTGGAACGATGCGGTGAGGTCGTCTTCAATACGGGTATGTGCGGCTATCAGGAGATCCTTACCGATCCTTCCTACGCCGGACAGTTCGTCACTCTGACCGTTGCCGAAGTCGGCAATTACGGAGTGAACCGCGAAGACGTGGAGTCGCGCGGACTGTTTCTTTCCGGTCTGGTAATCGGTGATTATACGCAGCCGTCCAATTTTCGCTCCGATCAGTCGCTCGATGAATATCTCAAGGCGAACGGCGTTCCCGGAATCTGCGGCGTGGATACGCGCGCTCTCACGATACATCTGAGAGATCATGGAAATCAAAAAGCGTACATGTGCCTGTCAGGGGAAGTCTCTGAATCCGAGGCGGTCGCCAAGGCGCGTTCCTGGGAAGGGCTCGACGGACGGGACTATGCGGCGAAAGTGACATGCGCTCGGCCTTATCCGTTCGCCTGCAAAACTCACGCGATGCTTCATGTCATTGCCTACGATTTCGGCATCAAGACGAACATCCTGCGTTCGCTCGCCAACTTCGCCTGCGTGACGCTTGTTCCGGCGGGGACGCCGGCCGCCGAAGTTCTGGCGATGAAGCCCGACGGTGTCTTTCTCTCGAACGGTCCGGCCGATCCGGCGGCGCTGCGGTATGCGATTGAGAACATCCGCGAGATTCTCGACTATGACCGGTCGATCGCAGAGTCCGGCGGTTCAGGCGGTTCGGCAATCCCCGTTTTCGGCATCTGCCTCGGACATCAGCTTTTGTCGCTTGCCTGCGGCGCGAAGACGGGACGGCTGAAATTCGGACATCACGGCTGCAACCATCCGGTCCGAAATCTGAAGACGGGACACGTCGAGATCACAAGCCAGAACCACAACTTCGCGGTTCTTCCGGATTCCGTTCCCGATTGCCTCGAAATTACGCATGTCAATCTGAATGACGGTTCGATCGAGGGTGTCAGGCATCGGACGTTGCCGGCGTTTTCCGTCCAGTATCATCCGGAATCATGTCCCGGTCCGCATGACTCTGCGTATCTCTTCAGTCAGTTCAAGGATATGATGGCAAAATGAAAAAGCATGTCAAATACGTTTTTATCACCGGCGGAGTGGTTTCGAGTCTGGGCAAGGGGGTTACCGCGGCGTCCCTTGCGCTCCTGCTGAAGAGCCGCGGCTACAGGGTTTTCATGCAGAAGCTTGATCCCTATCTCAATGTCGA
>JAFXEU010000078.1 GCA_017520845.1 Kiritimatiellia bacterium
GAGTGTCGGTACTTCGCAAATATTTACGGATTTCTCGTCGGATGTTCCATCTTGGCTTTATCGACCAGATTGGAATTTAATGCGCGTCACTCGACGCGGAGCAGGTGCACCAGCCGAATGGCTTAGTTGCGATATAAAGTATAGCCATTTCTATATAATCGTCAGATAGAAGAATTTACAGATCGGCGCTTGTTTTTACGAGAAGGTTTTGTTAAAATTCAACAAATCTAGTAAAGTTTGTTGATAGGATAACTAAGGAGATTCCATGAAAAAGTTTATTTTGTATTTTTGCGCTTTAAGCGCGCTTTGTCTTCTTGGCGCGGAGAACGGTCAGAACGATTGGGAGAATTTGGCGGTCAATTCCCGCCATCGCATGGAGGCGGCTTCTTATCTGCGCCATGAAGATTTGCCGCATACCGTGACGGCACCCTTGCCTGCCGACTGTGATATTCTTTCTCTCAACGGCGATTGGAAATTTAAGTGGGTCGGTGATCCAGCCCGCAGACCCGCGGATTTCTGGAAGAAGGGGTACGACGACTCGAAGTGGGGCGTAATCGATGTTCCAAGCTGCGTTGAAATGCGCGGGTACGGCGTTCCTCATTACACAAATATCCGCTATCCCCACAAAAACGCGTGGCCCAAGATTCTCGATCGTGCGTCGTCCTTGGCGAACTACAATCCGGTTTCATCGTACCGCAGAACTTTTGAGCTGCCGGAAACATTTAAGGGTCGCGAGGTTGTTTTAAGGTTTGACGGTGTCTATTCGGCATATTACGTCTGGATCAACGGCGAGATGGCGGGTTATGCCGAAGACTCTCACCTTCCGAGCGAATTCAACGTGACGAAATTCGTAAAGGAAGGTCAAAACGAAATCGCCGTTCAGGTGTTCCGCTGGTGCGACGGCAGTTACCTTGAAGATCAGGATATGTTCCGCTTTTCCGGCATCTACCGCGATGTGACGCTCGTTTCGCGCCCTGAATCCGGCGTCGCCGATTTCTGGACGGAGCAGGTTTTCGACAACGATTACAAGGATGTCGATTTTACGCTGAACGTTAAAACTTACGGCGGAGCGAAGAAGGTTAATGCGACGTTGACTTATGACGGCAAGCACGTTCATACGTTCGGCGACGTTGATGCCGACGCTTCCCTCGGCGTCGCGAAATTAAAAGCCCGACTGCAGAACGTTAAACTCTGGAGCGCCGAGAAACCCAATCTTTACACTCTTGTCATTCAGGCCGGAGGCGACGTTATTCAAAGAAAAATCGGATTTAAGGAACAGAAGATCGTCGGCAATACGTTCTACGTAAACGGTAAACCCGTTAAGCTTAAAGGTGTCAACCGCCACGAAACGAATCCCGAGAACGGCCGTGCCGTCACGCGCGAGGATATGATCAAGGATATAACGCTTATGAAGCGTTATAATATCAACACTGTCCGTACCAGCCACTATCCCAACCATCATCTCTGGTACGACCTTTGCGACGAATACGGTCTTTACGTGATCGCGGAGGCGAACGTCGAGGCGCATGAACCCGGGTATGGAGATAAGGGGCTTGGGCGCTTCAAGGAGTGGGAGCATTCCATTGTTGAGCGCAATATCCGCCATGTCAAATTCTACCGCAACCATCCGTCCGTGACGATATGGTCGATGGGCAATGAAACCGGCCACGGCGATTGTTTCAGGAAGGCGCTCGCCGATGTTAAGAAACTCGATCCTTCGCGTCCGACCCACTGGGAGCGCGGTAACAAGGACGCCGACATGGACTCGTCGATGTATCCCGCCGTCGAGTGGCTTGAAAAGCGCGGCAAACTCGGCAACGAAAAGCCGGGCGCGGCGGGAATCGATGATAAATACAAGACGCTTGTATCGCGTCACAGCGCAGGCAAGCCTTATATCATGTGCGAATACGCTCATGCGATGGGCAACGCCATGGGCAATCTCCAGGAGTATTGGGATGTCGTGTACTCTTATCCCTCGCTCATCGGCGGCTGCGTCTGGGATTGGGTCGATCAGGCGCTTTGGAAGAATACGGGACGCATCGACGAGAATACGGGCCTCCCCGAGCGTTTTCTCGCGTACGGCGGCGACTTCGACGAGGAGCCGAACGACGGGCCGTTCTGCTGCAACGGCATCGTAGATCCTTTGCGCAACGTTACTCCTAAGCTTATCGAGACGGGCCATGTCTATCGCAATCTAGTGGTGCGCAGGAACGTGAACGGAAAACTCGAACTTGAAAACAGGTTCGGTTTCACGTTCGCGGACGAATTCGACGGAAAGTGGGTTTTGCGGACGAACGGCGTGGAAAGCGCCTCGGGCTCGTTTGAGGTTCCCGCCGTCGCTCCGCTCGCGCGCGCCGAGTTTTCAATCGCAGGCGTCGACAAGGCTCTCGCCGCGCTTCCGGAGGATCGGAAGAAGTTGGAGACGATTCTCGAGGTTGCATTTACTTCAAAGAATGCGGCTCCGTGGGCCGACAAAGGGTGGATCGTCGCCCGCAACGAAGTTAAACTTTCCGGAGAATACGCTTTTCTCGCAAAAGAGGAAGAAGCCAAGTCAAAGGTTAGACTCGATCGCATTGAAGAGGGTGATACGCTTGAAGTGGAGCGAGGCCGCACGACGGCAATCTTCAACAAAAAGACCGGTGCGCTTGATCATCTGATTTTAAAGGGCGGCATTATTCTTTTAAGCGATCCCGTCCCTGGCGTGATGGTCGGTCCGCATCTCACGTGCGCGCGCGCCTTTACCGACAACGACCGCTGGATCGCAAGAGGCCGCGCCACAAAGACCTCGTACGAATACGGTTTCTTCGACTCGGGACTCTCGCAGCTCGCTTATCATCCCGAACCGCTTGTTGTCGACGGCAACAGAGTAAAGAGCGTTGTCGATGTTACGGGCGCGAAGGGGGCCGGCTTCAGGCACGAGTGCGATTACGTTTTTCACGAGGACGGTTCCATAACGCTGGAGAATAGGGTGACGCCTTACGGCGCGATGCCTGCGATTCTGCCGAGGCTAGGACTTTCGATGAGACTTTCGAGGTTTTTTGAAAATATCCGCTGGTACGGGCGCGGCCCCCACGAGAATTACATCGACCGCGCGACATCAGGTTTTCTCGGAGTATACGATTCTACCGTGACCAAGCAGTTTGTGGATTATGTCCGCCCTCAGGATAACGGCTATAAGACGGATGTGAGGTGGGTTACGTTTACCGACAGGCATGGCCGAGGCGCGCGCTTCACGTCGAGCGAACCGATGTTTATGCAGGCTTTGCATTATGGCTGGGAGGATTTGTATTTCGCCCGCCATCAGAACGGTCAGACGCGTTGGCGCACGCCCCTTAAGCCGCGCCGTGAAATCATGCTTAATCTCGATGTCCGCCAGACCGGCCTTGGAGGTGCGAGCTGCGGACCGGGAGCCATGGACAAGTACAAGTTTGATCCTAATGCGCCGCTTGAATGGTCTGTTAAGATCGAGCCGCTCAGAAAGTCGCGTTAATTCCCCAAAACTGCGGCGAATTTTGGTATAATATAGCAAAAATCTCTAAAAATCAGGAGAGTCTATGGGTATTCGCATATTAGGAACAGGCAGCTATTTGCCAGAGAAGGTCGTCACCAATGACGACATCGCGCAGTCATTGGAGACTTCTGATGAGTGGATTTATTCCCATACGGGTATTCATTCCCGTCACGTGGCGGGCGAAGGCGAATCCACCTCGACTATGGCCGCCAAGGCCGCTCAGGCCGCTATGGACGCGGCGGGAGTAAAGCCCGAGGAAATCGGTCTTATCGTTCTTGCGACCTCGACTCCCGATTACAATCCGTTTCCGTCCACGGCGTGCATTGTCCAGGGGCTTCTCGGCTGTACGAACGCGGGCGCGTTTGATCTTCAGGCCGCTTGCGCAGGCTTCGTCTATGCTCTCGAGCAGGCTCGCGGATTCGTCAATTTCTATCCCGATAAGAAGGCTCTTGTAATTGGAGCGGAATCGCTTACGCGTGTTCTCGACTGGACCGACCGCGCGAGCTGCATTCTTTTCGGCGACGGAGCGGGTGCGGTCGTTCTCGGAAACGACGAGCCGCCGGGCGTCGCTTCGCTCAAGACGAAGGCCCATACGATCCTCGGCGCCGACGGCAACGGCTCCCACTTCATCATGCGCACGGGCGGGTGCAAGGACGCGCTTCCGATTTCGCCCGTAACCCAGGTGCCCGAGAAGCCTCAGCCTTTCCTTCCCGAGCTTACGCTCAAGGGTCATGACGTATTCGTATTCGCCGTAAAGACGCTCGCGAAGGTTTCGAGCGACCTTTGCAGGATGCTCGGGACGACTCCCGAGGAAATTGACCGCGTTTTCGCCCATCAGGCCAACGGCCGCATTATCGAGGCCGTCGCCCGCCGCATGAAGCTCCCCCTCGAGAAGTTTTGGCTCAATCTCGAGACGACGGCCAACACGAGCGCGGCGTCGATTCCGATTTCGCTCGATCAGGCCGTCAAGGCCGGCGAGCTCAAAGACGGAATGAATATCGTCATGGTCGGCTTCGGCGCGGGCCTCACCTATGCGGGCACGTTCTGCACATGGCCGAATCTTTAATCGAAAAAATTTAAAAAGAGAGGAATTGAAGATGAAGAAAGTAATGATTACCGGTATCGGAATGATTTGCGCCAACGGCAACGGCAAGGACGCCGCATGGGCCTCGCTCAAGGCGGGGACCCCCGCCGTTGGGAAGATCACGAAGTTTGATCCTTCGCGCTGCACGAGTCAGGTCGCGGGCGAAGTAAAGGATTTCCAGGCTTATGCGATCGACGGCGGCCTCATCGACAAGAAGGCGTCGCGTCACATGGCGCTCTTTTCGCAGTACGCCGTCGCCGCGGCCGTTGAGGCCTGGCGCGACGCCGGCTATACCGATGAGACCAAGCCCGATATGGATCGCGTCGGAACGCTCATCGGCAACGGCGTAGGCGGTCTTGAGGTTACCGGCGAGAGCTATAAGACGCTTTTCGACCGCGGTCCCGAGCGTCTTTCGCCCTTGGCCATTCCTGAGCTTATCTCCAACGAGGCTGCGGGCAACGTTTCCATCGCCCTCGGCGCGAAGGGTCCTGCCCAGGTCGTTACCACCGCCTGCGCCAGCTCGACCGACGCGCTCGGCTTCGCGCTTGACATGATCCGCGCTGGTCGCGCCGATGTCGTCGTCGCCGGCGGAACCGAGGCGGCGATTCTCGAGTTCGCCGTCGGCGGATTCATGAAGATGCGCGCTCTTTCGACGAAGTTCAACGATGCTCCCGAGAAGGCGTGCCGTCCGTTCAACTCCGATCGCGACGGTTTCGTGATGGGCGAGGGCGCCGCGATTCTCATTCTCGAGTCCGAAGAACACGCGAAGGCCCGCGGCGCCCGCATCTACTGCGAGCTCGCCGGTTACGGAGCCACGTCCGACGCCTACCACATCACGGCTCCCGATCCGTCCGGCGACGGTGCCGTAAAGGCGCTCGAAATCGCGCTTAAGGACGCCGGCGTCGAAGATTTTTCGACCGTCGATTACATCAACGCCCACGGAACGTCGACCCACCTCAACGATCAGATGGAGACCAAGGCGTTCAAGCGCGTTTTTGGCGAAGAGGGCGCTAAGAAGATCAACATTTCCTCCACCAAGTCGATGCACGGCCACCTCCTCGGCGCGGCCGGCGCGCTCGAGGCCGCGATCACGGCGCTCGCGATCCACGATGGTTTTGTTCCCCCGACGATCAATTACGAGAACCCCGACCTCGAAGTCGACGTCGAGAAGGGCGAAACTCCGCTTGATCTGAACTACACTCCCAACAAGGGCGTCGAGCGCGACATCCGCGTCGCCGTTTCGAGCTCGCTCGGCTTCGGCGGCCACAACGGTATTCTCGTATTTAAGAAAGCCTGATAACCTATAGGAAAAACGGTATGGAATTCCCTCAGTTCAAGAACTCGTACAATAAGCCCGGCATTGAGCTTCTGCCTCACCGCAGCCCGTTTCTCTTTGTCGACAATCTCATCTCCGCCGATGAAACCGGCGCCGTAGGCGAGTATACGTTCACGATGGAGAAAAACGAGTTCTTTAAGGGGCATTTCCCCGATTTTCCCGTAGTCCCGGGCGTCGTTCTCGTAGAGGCGATGGCTCAGGTGTCCGGTGCGGCGCTCGTGGCGCGCAACGCTCTCGGCGGCAAGGACAAGGAGGCATCGTTCCTTCTTGCGGCCGTCGACAACGCGCGCTTCCGCCGTCCGGTAAGACCCGGCGACAAGCTTACGACCGTAGTCGAAAATGTCCGCGTGCGTTCTCGTCTCGGCGTTTTCGCGCTTAAGGGCTATGTGGGCGACGAGCTCGCCGCGGAGTGCGAGGTAAAGTGCGTTCTCGGCGAAAAGGATAAATGACGGAGTATTGAAAAATGATCAGAATCGTCAAGACAGGCGATAAGAGTTTAGAGAGATTCAACGCGCGCCCGGCGTTCCCCGAAGAGGCCGAAACGGCAGCCTTCTCCGTTCTTGCCGATATCCGCAAGAACGGAGAGAAGGCCGTTCTCAAGTATGTCGCGAAGTTCGAGGGTTACAAGGGCAGGAATCTCAAAGTCGATGTCGACCTCAAGTCGTTGGAGAAAAGCATCTCTCCTTCGATCGTAAAAGCCGTCAAGGATGCCCATAAACGGGTTATGAAATTTTCCAAGGCCTCGCTGCGCGAGCCTTGGTCGATGAAAACTCCGCGCGGCGGATCGACGGGTGAGTTCTTCTCGCCCATGGACCGTGTCGGTGTCTACGTCCCCGGCGGTACGGCGCCTTTGGCTTCAACTTCCATTATGACCGTAACACTCGCGAAGGCGGCCGGCGTAAAGGAGATTGTCGCGTGCACTCCCGCCGGTAAGACAGGCGAGGTGAATCCCGTTCTTCTTTACGCTCTTAAGCTTGCGGGCGCGACCGAGATTTACCGCGTCGGCGGCATTCAGGCGATCGGCATGATGGCGTTCGGAACGAAGTCCTGCATGAAGGTCCAGAAGATTGCGGGTCCGGGCAACGCATATGTTACCGCCGCCAAGCGTCAGGTTTACGGTTATGTGGCCATTGATCAGGTCGCTGGCCCGAGCGAAATCGCAGTTTTGACCGACGGCTCCGTAAACGCCGCGTGGATCGCGGCGGATCTTTTGAGCCAGGCTGAACACGGAAGCGGCTGGGAGAAGTCGCTTTGCGTCTGTACGAGCGAAAAATTCGCCCGCGAAATAAAATCGCAGGTTCTCACCCAGACCGAAACTCTTTCGCGCAAAGATCTTATTAACCGCGTTATCGACCGCGACGGTATTCTGATTGTCGTGGCGAAGAACGTTAAAGAAGGACTTGAAGTCGTCAACCGTTTCGCTCCCGAACATTTCGAGATAATGACGAAGGACGCGCTTAAGGTCATGAAGGGCGTCCGCTCGGCAGGAGCGGTGTTCGCGGGTCCCTGGACTCCAGAATCCGCCGGCGATTTCGTCGCCGGTCCGAGCCACGTTCTTCCTACGGGCGGCGCGGCCGATATGTTCAACGGTCTTACGCCCGACGATTTCCGCCGCCGTCACAGTTTTGTAGCGTTCACCAGGGAGGATCTGAAAGAAACGAAGTCGACGATCGAGGCGTTCGCCTCGGTCGAGGGGCTTGACGCCCACGGCAGAGCCGCGACCATCCGTTTTGACTAGCGCTATGACGTTCATCCAGAAACACGCCTACGGTTTCGGAGCCGGTTTCGCCGCGCTCCTGTGGCCGTTTTTCCGTAAACGGCGTCGTCTTTCCGTGATGAACATCATGAAGTGCGGTATCACCTCCGACGAGAAGGAGGCTAAAAAAATCGCTAAAAAGTCATGGTGCCATCTCGCCGGTCACATCTGCGAGGCGCTCTGCGTCCCCAATGTCGTTAACGCTTCGAACTGGCGCGAGCATCTTGAATTCGATGAGGCCGATCCCGAGACGGTCAAGCTTCTTCTCGACACTCCCGACGAGCCGATACTCCTCGTAAGCGCCCATCACGGCGTCTGGGAGGCGGCGACCAACGTTCTTTCCTTCGCCCGGCCGATGATCGCCGTCGCGCGCGTGATGAACAACAGGTTCGTCGCGCGCTGGATGAAGAAGCATCATTTCAGGGGTCCCGTGACGATCATCGACAAGAAAAACGGCTTCAGTCCCGATGTTCTGCGCCAATGGACCGATACCGCCGCCGCGATGACTATTCTTATGGATCAGCATACGGCAGGAGGTGCGAAGCTGCAGTTTCTCGGCCGTCCCGCGCGTACGTTCACGAGCGCCACGCGCCTTGCGATGAGAAGCGGTCGGCGGATCGTGGTCGGCTCGTTCGTGCGCGTCGGCCCGTACCGCTACAGACTGGTGGGCGGTCCACCCGTCAGTTTCGGCAGGGATGCCGACAGAGATGCCTCGACTCAAATTTTGAATGATCGGTTAGGTGCGGTTATTCGCAGATATCCCGAACAATATTTATGGGCCCACAGGAGGTGGCGTGATGATTGAAGGTAATGTGCTGGAAGTGATTTCAATAATTCTTGGACTTGTATTCATCTGGTCCACGCTTATAGTTACCGTCGGGCTTCTGATTCCGCGCAGGAAACACCCGGTTGCGGACCGTAAGCTGCGTTTTGCGGTGCTGATCTGCGCGCGTAACGAAGAAAGCGTCATCCGACTCCCCGTCAAAAGCATTTTCATGTCGCCGTATCCGAAAGACAGATACGAGGTAATTGTGCTTGCCGACAATTGTACGGATAAAACGGCCGAAGTGGCCCGCGCTGCCGGCGCGACGGTCTGGGAGAAAACCGTGCCGAGTTCCGGCAAGGGCGATGTTCTCGCCTGGGGCGTAGACAAGGTTCTCGAGCGTGGCGATTTTGACGCGATCGCGGTTTTCGACGCAGATAACATCGCGTCTGCCCAGTGGCTCGACGCGATGAACGACGCGCTTAACGACGGCGAGGTTATCGCGACCGGAAGGCGTATGACCTCAAACGCGACGACCAATATAATATCCGGCTGGTATACCGTTTATTGGGATCTGATGAACGAGCTTTCAAACCGCGTGCGCACGAAACTCGGTCTTTCCGGAAAACTGACGGGAACCGGCTTTGCGTTCCTGACCGCGATACTCGAGGGCAAGGGGTGGAGAACCCGTACGATGGTGGAGGATGTGGAGTTTTCCGTTCAATGCAACATCGCCGGCCGCCGCATCGGGTATGTTCCCGCGGCCGAGTATGCCGACGAGCAGCCCGTTAAGGTTCTGCACATGTGGCGCCAGCTGTGCCGTTGGGCCACAGGATGCTGGCAGGTCGCGGGATATTATTTCTTCCCCTGGCTTAAGGCTATAGCGCGTCGTCCTTCAATGCGTCTTTTCGACAGTTATATCGCAATTTTAACGGGCATGTCCGTCGCGTTCGTTCTCCTTTTTGCGCTCTTGTCCTTTATCGTCAAGGCTTATCTGGGCAATCCCCTGCTGAAGTCCGCGATCTTCAGTTTTGTGATGTTCTCGTTCGTCGCGTTTGTCGGAATCATCACCGCCTGGTGGGCCGTCGTCCTTTCCAGCAAGAAGCGTCGTCCGCGGTGGTGGGCCGTTCTGACGTTCCCCGCGTTTTCGTTTATTCTTTCCGCAACGGTTCTTTGGACTCTCGTTTTCCCGACCAGGCGCTGGAAGCCGATTCCTCACGGAAACGTCAATCCCGAAAAGGAATAAACGCGATTCATGGATTTTGCCGTCAATATGCTTGAACGCGCTTTGGGACCGGGACTGTTTCTTGAGATATTGACCCAGGTCGGAACGTTCGTCGGCGCCGTTTCCGGCGTCCGCATGGCGAGCGTGAAGCATTTTGACTGGTTCGGAGCGTACGTGATCGGATTTATAACGGCGCTCGGCGGCGGAACGTTGCGCGATGTCCTTATGCAGAGACCGCCTTTCTGGATGGAGGATCCGAGCTACCTCGTGACGACCTTTCTCGCGGTGCTCGCCGTAGCGCTTTTCGGCAGGCGCATAATTTCAGAGCAAATAACATGGTTTATCTTCGATACGATCGCCATCTCGATCTTCATGGTCATCGGCATGGAGAAGGTTATCGAGGCCGAGCGTCTCAAGGCCGCCGCCGCCGGACTTGATTTCAATCTCGCTCTCCAGATCGCCTGCTGGTGGAAGGCGATCATCATGGGCGTCATCACGGCGGTTTTCGGCGGCGTGATGCGTGACATCTGCATCAACGAGGTGCCGCTTATTTTCCGTAAAGAGATTTACGCCCTGGCGTGCGCGGCGGGCGGTGCCCTTTACTTCGCTCTTATGGCCTTCGGCATCGACGGGCGCGTCTGCAGCGTCGTGTGCATATTCAGCATTTTTGTGATACGCGCTCTCGCCATCAAGTATCATCTCGGCGTCCCCGTGCTGATCGGCCGCAGGACGATCCATATTCCCCATCCGCATCTTCACCGCAAAGCGCGCGGGGACGAAAAACGCGCTCACGCGGCAACCGGTTTTAAAGATAAATGATATAATACCCACCATGAACCTCATAGAAGAACTTAAAGAACGCGGCCTCGTCGAGGCGTTGACGGATCCCGAAATCGGCAAGATGCTCGAAAAGCCGACGACACTCTACTGCGGCTTTGATCCGAGCGCAAAGAGCCTTCAGGCCGGGAATCTCGTTTCCATTATGGTCCTGAAGCGTTTTCAGCAGGCGGGCCACAGGGTGATCGCTCTCGTCGGCGGCGCGACAGGCCTTATCGGAGACCCGAGCGGCAAGTCCGCCGAGCGCAATATGCTTACGCTCGAGCAGGTCGAGGAGAACAAGCGCGGCATCCGCGAGAATCTTTCGCGCATTCTCGATTTCGACGGTCCCAACGCCGCCGTTATGGTCGATAACTACGACTGGTACAAAGGGACGAGCGCGATCGAGTTTCTGCGCGACATCGCGATCAACTTCCGCGTCCCGCAGATGCTTTCTAAGGAATCCGTGAAAAAACGTCTTGAGGCGTCCGAAGGCGCGCTTACGTTCACGGAGTTCTCGTACCAGATTCTCCAGGGCAACGACTTCCTCCACCTTTACGACAATTACGGCTGCATGCTCGAAGTGGGCGGCGCGGACCAGTGGGGCAACATCACGGCCGGCACCGATCTTGTTCACCGCATGCGCGGCAAGACCGCCTACGGTCTTACGTTCCCTCTTCTTCTCGATTCCGCCGGCCGCAAGTTCGGAAAATCCGAGGGTAACGCTCTTTTCATGAACGCGGAAATGACGAGCGTCTACGACTGGTACCAGTACTTTCTCCGTGCCGCCGACGCCGACGTTATCCGTTATCTGAAGGTCTTTTCGCTCAAGAGTCTCGACGAAATCGCCGCGCTCGAGGCCGAGATGAAGGCCAATCCCGAAGCGCGCATCCCCCAGAAGGCGCTCGCCGAGGAGCTTACGCGCCTTGTGCACGGTGAGGCAGGTCTCCAGACGGCCCTCGGCGCCACGAAGACGCTCTTCGGAGGCGACGTTTCCGGCAAATCCGCCGCCGAGCTTTCCCAGATATTCAAGGACGTCAAATCCGCCGAGCTTCCCGCGGCTGAAATCGTCGGAAAAAGCGTTTACGCCGTCGCGGCCGCCGCGGGTATGTTCAAGTCCAACGGCGAGGCGCGCCGTATGGCCGCGCAGGGCGGCCTGTCGCTCAACGGCGCAAAGGTCGACGATAAGCGCATTTTCGAGTCTTCGGATCTTATCGACGGCGAGCTTGCCGTTCTCCGCCAGGGCAAGAAGGCCAACTTCCTCTTAAGGGCCAAGAATTGAGAACGATCGACAAATACATCTTCAAATCGTTCCTGTCGAGTTTCGCGCTGGCGTTCCTCGTTCTCAGTTTCGTTCTTACGATCGGTCTTCTCGTTCAGATAGTCGGATTCATCCTGGACGGACTGCCGATCGGTCTTGTCGGCAAATTCGCGGCGATAAGCTTCCCTGAAACGCTGCAGTGGACCATACCGCTGTCGCTTCTCGTATCGAGCGTTCTCGTGTTTTCGCGCCTCTCCGCCGACAGCGAGATCGCCGCAATGAGAGCGTGCGGGATAAATCTTTTGAGCGTTATGAAGTGGCCGGTCCTTTTCGCGCTCGTGTGCACGCTTCTCGCGATGTGGATAAACAACGAAATCGTCCCCCGCGGCCATGAGGTGCGCCGGGAGATGACTTCAGAAATCTCCGTCGGAGACGCGTTCGATCTCATCAAGCCGGGCGTGATGATGACGGATTTTCCCGACGTGACTCTCTACGTCGGACGCAAGGAGGGCCGCTGGCTTTACGACATAACGGCGACGGACAAGACGGACGATAAGATTACCCGGACCATCCGCGCCCAAAAGGCGCTGGCGATCGGAGAGGACGATGATATGGCGCTCGATCTGTACGGCGTCAAGGTCGAGCCGCTTGAAGCCAACAGGCCCGGAATCGCGACCGGAAAATATGTCCATTACCCCATTAAGATGAAGAAGAAACGCTACGTCAAAAAGATGAAGGATTTCCGTTTCTTTGAAATCGTGGAGGCCATCCGCAAAGATTCCGCTTTTCTCGAAACGATGACGTCGCCGGAATCGGAGAAGTCGAAGAAATATCTGCGTCAGCATATCTCGAAAACGAAGGTCGAGCTTTCGAAGCGGTTTGTCTTCGCGATGGCGTCGCTGTGCTTCGTTCTTGTCGGAATTCCGCTCGGAATCCGTTCCCAGCGAAAGGAGTCCACGATCGGAATGGCGATTTCGATCGCGATAGCGATGGGCTTTTATCTTGTAGTCATGCTGATGCTGAACATGCAGAAGAACTATTCGATCTGTCCCGAGTTTCTCATCTGGCTTTCGCCTCTGGCGTGTTTCGGCCTTTCGGCCTGGTTCATCAAACGCAATCTTTAAACAAAAAGGAGTTCTTATGTCCAAAATTCATCCTACCGCTATTGTTGAAGACGGAGCCGTGCTCGGCGAGGACGTGGTCGTAGAGGCCTACGCGCGAATCGGCGCCAACGTAAAGCTCGGCAACGGGACCTCGGTCGGACAGGGCGCGATCATCGACGGCCACACGACGATCGGCGAGAAGTGCCAGATTTTCCCGTACGCGCTCATCGGAATGAAGACGCAGGATCTGAAGTATCAGGAAGGTTCCGTAAGCTACGTCGAAATCGGCGACAGGACGGTGATCCGCGAATTCGCGACCGTCCATCTCGGCACCGCAGACGGCGAGAAGACGATCATCGGCAGCGACTGCCTTTTCATGGCCTACTGCCACGCCGCCCACGGCTGCATTCTCGGCAACCACGTCATCTGCTCCAATTCCGTTCAGCTCGCGGGCGACGTCCATCTCCATGATTACGCTATCGTCGGCGGCTGCTCCGCTTCCCATCAGTTCTGCACCGTCGGAAAGCACGCGATGGTGGGCGGAATGTGCAAGATCCGCCAGGACTTCCCGCCCTACATGCTCGGAGACATGGTCGAGGGCACGCTTAAGGTTATCGGTCCCAACGTCGTGGGGCTCAACCGCCGCGGATTCAAGCGCGACGTTCTTCAGGCGCTGAAAGAGGCCCACCGCTTCCTTTACCGCGACGGGCTCAACCGTTCCCAGGCGCTCGATCGCGTCGAGCACGACGTCGAGCCTTTCGAGGAGATCAGGGAACTCGTGGCGTTCTACCGCAATTCGACGCGCGGCGTAAGCTGAGAGATTTCTAAAACCTTTTTCTTTTCAGACACGTTTAACTCTATAAAGGAGATTTAGCCATGAAAAAGGTTTTGCTGCTGGCGATCGTCAATTTCGCCGCCGTTTCGTATTCCGGAACGATCGACGGGTCGATAGACAAGGGCGTCAGGTTTCTTCTCTCGGCGCAGTCGGCCGAAGGGTATTGGAGCGACAGGCAGATGCCCGCACTGACCGCGCTTCCCGTATGGGCGCTCGCTAAAATTCCGGAAGAGCGCGTGAGCGGGGTTACGAACGCCGTTAAAAGAGGCGTGGCGTACGTACTTTCCACCCAACGCGGGGACGGCGGCTTTTACGTCCCCAAGCCCGGGCGAGGAGGTTCGGGGCTCGGCAACTACAATACGGCCGTCTGTCTTTCGGCGCTTTTCGAGTCGAAAATCTCTCCCGTCGCGCCCCTGTTGAAAGCGCGTGAATATATCGCGTCTTCGCAGCTTACGGGCGACGATACGATGGCGGGCGGATTCGGGTACGATAAGATTTCGAGAAGGCGCTACGCCGATCTTTCGAACACGGGTTACGCGCTCGACGCGATGCGAAGAACAGAGTCGCTCGAAGAGTTCCGCGGCGGCGCCCGGCGTGTTGACGTCGATTGGGACAAAGCGCTTGCGTTCGTTGAAAATCTGATGAAAAAGGACGGTCCCGACGCGGGCGGAGCCGCCTACAACGAAAGAACGCCTCAGGCGGGAACGGTTACAAACGCGCGAAACCGTGTCCATTTGAGAGCGTACGGTTCGATGACTTACGCCGCGGTTCTTTCGATGTGTCACGCAAAACTCGATCGCGGAGATCCGCGCGTCAAAGAGTCGCTCGAATACTGCCGCCGCAACTGGAGCGTCGATGAGAATCCCGGGATGGGCAGCCAGGGGCTTTATTATTTCTACGATATCATGGCGCGCGCGTTGTCGGCGTCGGGAGTCGAGAAGATAGGCGAACACGAGTGGAAAAAGGAACTGTCCGCGAAACTGATAAGTCTCCAGAAACCGGACGGCAGCTGGTATAACGACAACAACAGATTCTGGGAGTCCGACCCCGTTCTGTGCACGTCGTTCGCGCTTTTAGTTCTTCAGCTCTGCCGGTGAAAATATGAATCGGGCAATCTCTTTTATCTCTGTTGTCTTTTTTGCGGCGGCGTCTTTCGCTTTGGAGCCCGTCGAAGTGCGTGTCCGCGACACGCCGGTCGGACCGAAGGTTTTTGTCGACGGCAAGGCCGTAAGCCCCAGATTCTTTTTCGGTTCGCCGCAGAATCTCACCATTCTTTCGTGGCCGCGGAAATTCGAGCTCGTCATTCCGTTTGTCGCCGATGCGGACACGGATTCGGGAGCGATCGAACTCAGGGTTTCCGAGAAAGACCCGCCGGTGTGGTTTTCCGGCGCCAAAATCGTCGATATGACAGATGGTACGACGAATGCGCTTACGGATTCAAAGGAAACCAGAACCAGACTTTTCAAATGCGGAAATCTGAAATTCAAAAAGTCCCACAGCTACCGTTTTCACGTTTTCCATCGCGCCGCGCGCGACCGCGTCGTTCTCGATCACGAAATTTCGTATACGCTCGAGGACGGGATCAAAAAGACTTTGCCCTTGCCTTACGGCGATACGCTCGGAGATACCGTCAGGATGGCGGGGGAACACGGATTTGATTTAGTGACGTTTTCGACTGAAAATTCCTGGGGTTGTCAGACATGGTGGGCTCCGCCCGAAAAGCCGCGCTCCTATGATGATATCGACGAAACGTGCGCGAGGCTGATCGCGGCGAATCCCCGCGTTCTTCTGTTGCCGCGCATAAGCGCGAACGCTCCGGCATGGATGCTTGAGCGCGATCCGTCGCTTAAGATGAAATTCAACGATAAGTTCACGATTGAAATGTCGTCGATTTCGTCTCGCGAATACCGCAAGGCCGCGTGCGAGGAGGTCGAGAGGCTGGCGCGTCATCTGCGCCAGAAGTTTCCGCGTAACTTCGCAGGTCTTCACATAAGCGGGCAGAATTCTGCCGAATGGTTCTATATGCTTTCGCAGACCCGCGATCTGTCGGGTTATGATGTTCATACCCGCAATGCCTTTAGAGAATATTTGGCTGAAAAAGGCGACAAAGACGCGATGACGGCGGAGATCCCGACGCCCGCGGAACGTCGCGTCAGGAGACCTGGCAACAGGCTTGATCCAGTACTCGACCGTCGTGTGATCGAGTTCGGCTGTTTCCGTCAGAAGGAAATGGCGAGCTTCATAAACGAGTTGGGCGCTGCCGTAAGGCGCGGAACCGACGGGAAATCGCTCGCGGTCTTTTTTTACGGTTATACGTGGGAGGTCGGCGCGGTTCCGGCCGGTGCGGCGGAAACGGGCCACTTTTTCGTTGATTGGCTTCTTGAAAACGCGCGCGGGAATATCGACGCCGTGTCGGCGCCGTTCAGCTACGCCGAACGCGGTTGGCCGGGTTCGACGGCGGTGATGGGCGCGGCGGAAACGTTTTCCCGCAACGGAATACTGTGGATCAACGAAGACGATACGCGCACACATCACGAGGAGTTGTGGAACGGGAGCGTCAAGGTCGGGGGCTTTGTAAACGATTCGCCGTGGAAGACGCGTAATTTTCTTCTGCGCAACACGGCGAAGTGCATACTGCGCGGACACGGAGACTGGTGGATGGATCTCTGCGGACGCGGCTGGTTCAGAGACGAGGAGCTTTGGCGTTTAAGAAGCTCTCTTAAGGAAATGGACGAAGCGGTTCTTAAGCGCAAGAAACCTTATTCGCCCGAGATCGCCTTGGTTCTTGACGAGGAAAGCCTTATGATGAACGGCTGGGATTCGGGCAGGGCGGTATGGCCGCTTCTCAACCGGACCGGGCTCGAGCGCTGCGGCGCGCCGTACGGCCAATATCTGCTGGATGATGTTTTGGATAATCCGCCCGACGCGAAACTTTTTGTGCTGGCGTTCGCAAGAGATCTGTCCCCGGAGAAGCTCGCTAAACTTGACGCTCTCAAATCTCGTAAAGACGTTCGTGTTTTCGAGCCTGAAAAGGGCGCGGATTTACGGAGTGACGTTATCGCCGCCGAAGCGAAAAAGGCGGGGGTGCATCTTTATGCGCCTGCGGGCAGCGCGTTCGTATGCGCCGCAGAAGGATATGTTGTCGTTCAGGCCCTCCGCCAAGGTCCGATAAAGCTCAATTTCACGGGGTATCCCGTCGTTGACGTTTTAAGCGGACGGAAGGTAAATGAAACCAAAGAGGCCGAATTGAGGTTTCAATCCGGCGAAACAAGGATTTTCAAAATTTTAAAGTAGGATTTCGAAGTCTTTTTAGACGGAAGCACGGATATGGCAGAAGAAAGATTGCAGAATATACTTGCCCGCGCCGGTGTCGCTTCAAGACGCGGCGCGGCGGCGATAATCGAATCAGGGCGCGTCACCGTCGACGGAATCGTCGTCCGCGAGGCCGGAGCGCGGTTCGATCCCGCTTCGGCCGATGTCGCCGTCGACGGCGAGAGAATCGCGGCGGCGGAGAAAAAGCGCACGATAATGCTTTATAAGCCGGTGGGCGTTTTAAGCTCGATGAGCGATCCGTTCGGCGGAAAGACAGTCGCCGATATCATAAAAGGGTCGGTCGACGAAAGGCTCGTTCCCGTCGGCAGGCTCGACAAGGATTCCGAAGGTCTTATTCTGATGAGCAATGACGGAGAGCTTACGAATAAATTAACCCATCCCCGCTTCGGGCACAGGAAGACTTATATCGTAAAAGCGGCAGGACGCTGGAGCGAAGAGAAACTCGCGATTCTTCGCGGTTCGGTCAAAATGCCCGACGGGTATATGACCCGCCCCGTTCCCGTGCGCGTCGTCGGAGAAACGTTCAACAACGTTACGACCCTTGAGTTTGTCCTTAAGGAGGGCCGCAAACGCCAGATACGGTATATGTGTTCCGCCGCCCGTCTCGTCGTCGTCTCGCTCAAGCGCGTCGCCATCGGTTCGCTGACGCTTCCGATGGATTTGAATCCCGGCGAATTCAGGGATCTGACTCAAACGGAAATCGCAGAGGCGCTTGAAGGCTGCGGTTGAGGAAAGTTTCGCGAAATGAGTTTTTATACGGAAAGTCCCGAAGGTGTCGTTGTGAACGTGCGTGCCCAGCCCCGTTCGTCGCGCGCGGGCGTCGAAGGCGTCGTCGCCGACGCTCTGAAGGTTCGTCTGCGCTCCGCACCCGTCGACGGCAAGGCCAACAAGGAACTTGTCGAGACGGTGGCGGATGCGTTCGATCTTCCGAAGTCGCGCGTTAAATTCAAGTCGGGCGAAACGTCGAAGACCAAGCGCATTATACTCTGCGGCGTGTCTGCAGGCGAATTCGAAACGATCTTAAAAAGCATAGAGGGTAAATAAATGGAAAACAAATCGCGAGAGGAAAAAGCCGAAGAATTTTTCAAGAGCGGTAAAAACTGTTCGCAGTCCGTATTTCTGGCATTCGCCGACAAGTACGGTCTTAACGGGGAGACGGCTTCGAAGATTTCGTGCGGCTTGGGCGGAGGCGTCGGCCGCATGCGCGAAGTGTGCGGTGCGGTTACGGGAGCCTCGCTCGTTTTCGGCCTTGAATACGGAGACGACAAGACGGCTGTTTACGGATATGTCCAGGAGTTCTGCCGCCGCTTCAAGGAGGAGTGCGGCTCCATCGTCTGCCGTGAGCTTCTGGAGGGCACGGGCGCGACTCGGGGCGGAGCGCCCGAAGAGCGCACGGACGCGTATTACGCGAAGCGTCCCTGCGTCGAGATGGTTAAGCTCGCCGCGAGGATTTTAACGGAGATGGGGCTCTGATGGAAATCGTCAGCTGCGATTCCGCCGGACTTGACGCCGCGAGCAGGACGCTTCTGGAAGGCGGCGTCGCCGTAATTCCCACCGATACGGTTTACGGTCTTGCCGCCCATCCGGATTTTCCGGAAGCGGTCGAGAGACTCTACACGATAAAGGGGCGATCCGAAAAAAAACCGATCGCGTTTCTGGCCTCAAGCGTCGAGGCTGTCGAACGGCGCGGGTTTAATTTGTCCGGACGCGCGGCGGAACTGGCCAAGCGTCATTGGCCGGGCGCTCTCACTCTCGTCGTTTCTAACGGAGAGTCGACCGAAGGCTTTCGGGTTCCCGATTTCGCGTGGACGCGAGAACTTATAGAGAAGTGCGGCGGAGCGCTTAAGGTCACGAGCGCGAATCTCTCCGGGTCGCAGGCCGCCGTCGAAGCCGCCGAAGCGCTCAGGTCGGTGGGTCTCTCGGCGGATATCGTCGTAGACGGCGGCGTAAGCCCCGGCGGGGTCGCATCGACGGTCGTCGCCGTGAGCGTCGGCGGGGATCTTGAAATTTTACGGCAGGGTGCCGTGCAGTGTTAAAAAGGGAGCAACCATGAAAGAATTGAACTCGCGCGTCGTTTTTCTCGATTATCTTCGTCTTGCGGCCTGTTTTATGGTGATGATAATCCACGCCGCAGAACCGTATTATATTGATTTCGCGAACGGCGATTTGCGCATCGCGAGCGGATCTGACGCGGTCTGGGTCTGTGTATATGAAGGTCTCGCGCGCTCGTGCGTACCTCTCTTTGTAATGGCCTCGTGCTATCTTTTGTTTCCTCTTAAAGTTGAAACGGGCCGGTTTTTGCGCCGTAGGGCTTCGCGGATTTTAATTCCGTTTTTCATCTGGTCTTTGTTTTACGTCTGGCATTTCAACGGCAATATAAAAGAAATGTTCTTTAATTTTCCGATGGCGGCGGGCCATCTCTGGTTTGTGCCGATGCTCTTCGGACTTTACCTTTTGATGCCGCTTCTTTCTCCGTGGGCGGAAAGGGCAGGCAAGCGGGAAATCCGGATGTGGATCGGCGTTTGGCTTTTTACCGCGCTCTTTCCTTATCTTCGGCGTATTTCGTTGGCGTTTGTCGGCGATCCGTCGTTCGGTTCTGTCGCCTATCTCTGGGGCGAATGCCCGTGGAACGGGTTCGGCGCGTTTCAATACGTGAGCGGGTTTTTCGGATATATGCTGATCGCGCTTTATATCCGCAGGTTCATTCCTCTGCTTTCGTGGCGCAGGACGTTGTCTGTCGCGATACCGCTTTTCGCCGCGGGCTTTGCCGTTATGGCGTTCGGGCTTTATTTCCGCATTCCCGGCGGCGGCTGTCCCGTGCGCGAGCCGTATGCGGCCGCTGTCGATTTTGAGATGAGCATTGAATACTGTTCCGTCGGCGTCGCGGCGGCGGTCGTCGGTCTTTTTCTCGTTATCCGCAAGTTTACCGCCGACGGGGCGTTTTACCGCCGGGTGATACTTCCGCTTTCCGAGGCGAGCTACGGAACGTATCTGATTCACATGATCGCGTTAGCTCCCGTCAGCGCCGCGCTTAAGGGAGTTCTGCCGATGCCGCTGGCGGTTATGGCGGTCGCCTCCATAGCGTTCGTTTCGTCTTCGCTCGTGAGTTTTGCCGTCAGGAAGATTCCTTTCGTTGGCAAATATCTGATGGGGTAGTCCATTCGCCTTTTGCCGATGCCGTTTGAGCGCGGCTTGACGGATTTCGTCTTTTACATACTTAATTTTGGTATAATGTTCTATAAACTCTGTAACTGAAAACAAAGACAGGAGATTGCCGGTATGAATGTTAACAGAAGGGATTTTTTCAAGTCGACCGCCTGGACGGGCGCGCTGGCGATGGCGGCGGGATGCATCGGAAATAAGTTTAAGATGTTTGAGCCGTGCGGCGCTCCGATGCATGGTTTCGCGCTTAAGCCGATGAAGAAGGTTCGCGTGGCGTGTATAGGCGTCGGTGTCAGAGGCCGTGCGGCGCTTCGCAGAATAGCTACGCTCCCGGGAACGGAAGTTACGGCCGTCGCGGATTTGTTTCAGGACCGCGTCGATACCGAAGTCAAGTGGCTCAAGGATCACGGAAAACCGGCACCCGCCATCGCCGTCGCAGGAGCGGAAGGCTATAAGCGCATCTGCGATTCAGATAAGGTCGATGTCATTTACAACGTTACGCCCTGGCATCTTCATGAGCCGATCGCGCGCTATGCGATGGAACACGGCAAGGTCGTTCTTAACGAGGTTCCGGGCGCTCTGAACGTTGAGGAGTGCTGGAGCCTTGTCGAGACGAGCGAACGCACCCGCATGCCCTGTATGATGCTGGAGAACTGCTGCTACGGCGAAGAGGAAATGCTTATGCTCAATATGGTAAAGCAAGGCCTTTTCGGCGAGATCAACCACGGCGAGGCGGCGTACATACACGATCAGCGCAATCTCCAGTTCGGCGGGCGCTATCATACGATGGACGGCGTGCAGGATCCCGTAAAGGCCGGCCGTCCCGGCTGGGCGCTCGATTTCTATTCGAAATATTCCGGCAACCAATATCCGACCCACGGTCTGGGGCCTGTGGCCAAATATATGGACATCAACCGCGGCGACGCTTTTGATTATCTGGTTTCAGTGGAGTCGAAACAGTCGTCGTACACTTATTACGCGAAGGAGCTTTTCGATGATTGGCGTAAAGACGTCAAGGTGAAAATCGGCGATATAAACACGTCTGTCATCAAAACCAAACTCGGCAAGACGATTCTCCTTCAGTTGGACACCTGTACTCCGCGTCCGTATTCGCGCTTGAATCTCGTTTCCGGCACCAAGGGTATGGCGATGGGTTATCCCGAGTTCAGGGTCGCTTTCGAGAATAAGGCCGGCGACGGCAAGGCGCACGGCTTTCAGAGCGACGCGGCTGTCGCCGAGCTCCGCAGGAAGTATCGTCATCCGATATGGAAGGCGGCTGGCGAGGTCGCCAAGAAGATGGGCGGCCACGGCGGCATGGACTTTATCATGGATCTGAGATGGACATACTGTCTGCAGTGCGGCATTCCGCTCGATACAGACGTCTATGATCTCGCGGCATGGAGCTCGATGGTGGATTTGACCAGAAGATCTGTTCAGTCCGGTTCGCGTCCTGTCGAGTGTCCCGATTTCACGCGCGGCGCCTGGCGTACGACCAAGGGCTTTGCGATTGACGACATGGATCTTACGAAGTTGCCCGGCAATTTCAAGAATATTAAGCGTGACGAAGACGTCGACAAGGTCGCTAGGCAGGAGGGCTTTATCTCATAACTACCGCTTGCCCGGGTTTGTTTATATTTGGTAAAATTTATTTACGGCCGTAATGGCTTTGGAATGAATTCAATTTAAATAGGTTAATGAAACTAAAAAGGAAAATCCTATGAACAGATTATCTGCGATCCTGGCGGCGGGACTGCTCGCCGGGTGTATGGGCGGTGAAGAGAAGGCCGATGTCAAGGTCGAACCTTTCGGTACTACGAAATCGTCTGAAGCGGCCTCGCTTTATACGATAGAAGGCAAGGACGGCCTAAAGATCGTCGTTTCGGATTTCGGAGGCCGTCTCGTCAAGTGCTTTGCCCCTGACCGCAGCGGCAATATGGCGGACGTGACTCTCGGCTGGAACTCCGTCAAGGAGTATGAGGAGCTCGGCTTTTCGATGGGAACTTTGATCGGTCGTTACGGCAATCGCATCAGAGACGGCAGATTCACGCTCGACGGTAAAACTTATCAGCTTCCTATCAACGAAACGACTCCCGCTCCGCGAAATTGCAATCTGCACAGCGGCCCGGACGGATGGGATGCGAAGGTCTGGAAGGCCAAACCGTTCGCGAAGGGCGACGTGAAAGGGCTTGAACTTACATACGTCGACAAGGGCGGCGAAAACGGCTTCCCCGGCGATGTAACGGCCAAGGTTACATATAGCGTTCTTCCCGGCAATATCTGGCGCGTCGAGTACGAGCTTACCTCCGACAAGCCGACCGTCGTCAATCCGACCCACCACTCCTACTGGAATCTCGCCGGCGAATCGAGCGGCGACGTTCTGGAGCAGCATCTCCAGATTTTCGCCGACAAGTTCACTAAAACCGACGACGGGCTTATTCCCGTAGAAGACGTTCCGGTCGCCGGGACCGGCTTTGATTTCACTTACCTGCGTCCGATCGGATATAAGATGGATTGGATGAAGGCTCAGGATTGGCTCAAGCCTATGGACAACTGGTACGATCATAACTTCGTCCTGCGCGGTAAGCCCGGCGAGATGAAGCAGGCCGTCGAAATGTTCGATCCGAAGTCGGGGCGCGTGCTTGAGATATGGACGACCGAGCCCTGCATGCAGATGTACGGTGCTCAGAACATGGATATCGGAGAGAATAAGAATATGCCTTCGAAGACCCCAGGCAAGAATCTCTGCCAGTATGCGGGTATCGCCCTTGAAACCCAGCATTATCCCGACTCACCGAATCATCCTGAATTCCCGTCGACCGTATTGCGTCCCGGCGAGACGTTCCGCTCTGTTACGGAATACCGTTTCAAGACGCGCTGATCTGAGGGGAAAATGAAAACGCTTTACCTTTACGGGCCGCCGGCGAGCGGCAAGTCCACGCTTGCCCGAAATCTGGCTAAAGAGTTCGGCAGAATGTATGTCGATCTCGATGAAGAGATCGTTCGCCGTGCGGGATGTTCTATTCCGGAAATTTTCGAGTCGAAGGGGGAGGCGGAATTCCGCCGCCTCGAGAGCGAGGCGCTTCGTACGGTGAAAGCGCCTATCGTCGCGCTCGGCGGAGGAACGCTGCTCGATCCTTCCAACAGAGCTTTCGCCGAAGAGAACGGTTTTGTCGCGGTTCTCGACGTCGATGAAGAGACGATAGCCGCGCGGATCGCTGCGGGCGGCCGCTCCCGTCCGCTGGGGAATATGCTCGCCGAGAGAAGGACGCATTACGCGTCGTTCGCCCGTCACGTGAAGAGCGACACTAAAATTCTTCTGCCGCGAAAACTGCGCGGCGCGATCACGCCGCCGGCATCCAAATCCCATCTTCACAGACTTCTTATAGCCGAGTTTCTCTCCGGCGGGGAAATGTCGTCGGCGGACGCGGGAGAATGCGCGGATATCGCCGCGACGCGGCGCTGCATCGCCTCGCTTGCCGAGGCGCGGGACGCGGGGCGTAAGAGCGCCGTTCTAGACTGCGGCGAGAGCGGTTCGACGCTCAGGTTTTTTGCGCCTATCGCCGCAGCGCTCGGCATCAAAGCGGAGTTTATCCGCCGCGGGCGTCTCGCCGATCGTCCGATGATGGAGTACGACGCTCTTAATGCCGGAGTGCATGAATTGCGAGGCGATATTTCCTCGCAGTTTGTTACGGGGCTTTTATTCGCGCTTCCGCTTCTTGACGATGATTCGGAAATCCGCTTTTCAACGCCGCTTGAGTCGCGCGGCTATGTCGATATGACGCTACAGGTGCTGGAGCGATACGGGATCGAAATCAAGGAGGTTTCGACGGGCTTTATCGTGCGCGGCTCCCAAAGGTACGTTTCGCCCGGGTCTGTCGAGGCCGAGGCGGATTGGAGCGGCGCGGCGTTCTGGTTCGCGGCGAACGCTCTGGGGAGCGAGATCCGCATTGACGGGCTTGATGCCGCTTCCCGCCAGCCTGACGCCGTAATCGCGGAATTTGTCGAGAAGGTGAAGCGCGGCGAAACTGTTGACGTATCGGGCTGTCCCGACAATTATCCCGCGCTCGCCGTCGTGAACAAAGCCCTTGGAGCGAACGCCGTGTTTACCGGAACAGAGAGGCTCAAGATAAAGGAATCCGACCGTCTCGCCGCGATGGAGGACGTTTTCGCCGACCCGTACGAAGTCGATCCGAAGAATGATCACCGCATTGCGATGGCTGCGGCGATTTATGCGACTTCTCTGGATTCGCCCGTTCTTATTCATACGAGCGGGTGCGTGTCAAAATCTTATCCGTGTTTTTGGGATGAGTTGAAAATGGATCTCTATGCCGTTACGGGTTGGCCGCTTCTTAAGACTTCGAGCCCTCAGATTCATAATGCGGCGCATGCGAAGGCCGGAAGAAAAGCCGAGATGATTTCATATCCCGCCGAAACGGTAGAGGAGTCTCTTTTGTTTGCGGAACGATGCGATGTGAAGGGAATGGCTGTTACGATTCCTCACAAGGAGTCGGTGATGAAATATCTCGATTTTATCGACGACGCCGCGCGGGAGATCGGGGCTGTTAACACGGTTGTTTTCAAAGACGGACGAAAATTTGGCTACAATACCGACGAAACCGGTTTTTCAAAGGCGATACTTGAGTTTACGGCCCGCGAAAGTCTTTCGGGGTTGAAGGTGGCTCTCCTTGGCGCGGGTGGCGCCGCTAAGGCTGTGCTTGTCGCTTTAAAGCGTCTCGGTGCAGAGGTGGAGGTGTTTCACCGAAGGGCGCTGACGCCGGGCTTTGATCTTATCGTTAACGCCACGCCGGTTGACCCGATAGAAGAATATTCGTTTACGGGTGATGAGATGGTGTACGATCTGCGGTACGTTCCTGCGGTGACGCCGCTTATGGAACGCGCATCAGCCGCCGGATGCAGGGTTGCCAACGGCTACTCGATGCTTGTTTATCAAGCGCAAGGCCAACTTCAGCTTTTTAGTCGGTAATGTTTGCTGGAATATCCCCGGTTTATGGGGCTGAATTTTGTTGTATACCTGATTTCATTGTGCAGAACTGATGTTTTATCGTCTAAAAATCTGAAAAAGCGATTCCTCGTCTGTACAACAGTAATTATCATAATCTCATTATTCCTTTTTTCCCCGTGACTGTTCATAACGCGGCGGATGTTGCTGCAACCGTGCTCACCTTTTGATATGGGCGATTTGCGCGTCCTTGCGACCGCTCGACGTACACGAGTACGTCTTCGGGTCGCAGTCCAGCGCAAATCGCCACATCTGA
>JAFXEU010000079.1 GCA_017520845.1 Kiritimatiellia bacterium
ATCATACAGGAGATTCTGAAAGTAAACGCACGTCCCCTCCCCGGGGAGGGTAGAGGGAGAAATCTTGTGCTCTTCTGTTATAGCTAATCTTTATGGGTAGTAAACGAACGTAATTTATTCGTTTACTTTTGGAAACCACAAACTCTTAAGCGGCAGGTGTAAAACCAAAAACAAAAGAGGTCACAAATGAAACAAACAATACTAAGTAAGTGCTTCAGTAAAATGAAGCGGGTCGCGCTTACACTTTTCGCCGCGCTTTGCGTCGGGAACATGTGGGCGGGTTATCTAACGTTTGAAGCGCAGAATTTCGCTGTGTCAGAAGATGGAACGATAACATTCAATGCGAATCTCGGATATCATGGAACTGATACTGATCGATACGCGCAATTAACGGCTGTAGGATATAATGCCAATGGTGAAGTAGCTTTTCAGGAAACTAAAGTAATTGGCGAAGAATTAACTGAGTTGAAATTAGAGGAAGATGGTGAAGGTGATGGGTGTGTAACTTATCCTTGCACTATCGCTAATTCAGGTTTAAGCGCTACAGAGAGTTACAAGATTGAGTTTCATTTTTGGGCTGTTAAGGCTGACGGGTCATTAAGCGCTGATTACGACATTACGCGATATGTTTTTCCTCCGATCGGTGTTACTGGCATTACCGCTAAGTATGGCGATTTAAAGTTTCGTGTCTTTGGTAATATCGAATCAGGATATAACATTTCAGCTATTAAAGTGAACTACATTGTTGGTACGGGTACGCCTAACTTAGTTGCCGATGCTACAATTGATGCTGAAGCGGGAACTTTCTTATGCGAAATTCCTTATACTCCTAAGGATTATACGCTAACTTATAAGATTACTGTTGAATATGCTGACGGTACATCTAAAGTTTATTTAGACGATGTTAATGGTGTTGATACTCTGGTAAAAACGAGACGTACCGTTGATAATATAAAGGTCATTTATACTTGGACTGGCGAGGGTGATGGAACGAGCTGGACGGATGAATTAAACTGGACTGTTAATAGTGATGCAGATACCGTCGGTTATCCAGGAACTCACGACGGATCTTACTATCGCACGATGATCGCTATTACTAAGGATGTTGAATGCATTGATTTACAGGGTGGGACTTACGGCTTTGTTGACGATGGAGCTATGTATATCGCCCCTAATAAGACCGTAAAATTTAAAAACGGTAAGTTTAGATTTACTAGTTCTGAAATCAGCAGAACAACAGCTGACGCATCTGGATCTAGCAATGAATTGATCGGTTCAAATGGTGGAACGCTCATTTTCGAAAAGGTTTACTTAAGAAGCTGTAAGGGTAATAGTACGGAGTCTGGTAATTTAGCTATTACGCCGTGTACTGGAGCGACAATTGTTTTTGAGGGTACGTATAGTGACACTTGGGATTATTATCCTAAGAGTGCTAATACTGGTACGAAAATTATTATTCGTAATGGTGAATTGACATCGTCGCGCCAGCTTAATACCTATGCTAATGGTTCTCAAAATGACGTTCTTATTTCGAACGCTATGTGGAAGGTCAATAATGTGTCGTCGAGAACGATAACTCCGTATAAGACGCTCACTTTCCGCGATGGTCCTGATCGTCAAGCTCAGATTGTGAATACGGGTGATTTGAAGCTCGCTAATACATACGATTTCGCATTGCCTGCGACGCCGTATTCTACACCCTATTACAAGCTTCGTAAGTTATCGGCAACTACAGCTGGAACTATAAAGGTTGATGTTACCAATTATAAGGGTGGCGGCCTTGTTCCTCTTATTGCGTTCTCGGGAGATATTGATGAAAATACCAAAAATGCTATGAAGACGATGACAAACACTGCTTCTAAGCTCGTTGTCAAGGTTAATGGCGAAGATGTTAAGGCCGCCCGTAACGCTAAGCTCGTTTGGAATGAGACGGCGAAGACGCTTTACTTCCAGCAAGATTCGCAGAATGCAGCTTCGATAGGTGCTACTGAGTACGCGACGCTCGGCGAGGCGGTTGAGGCGGCGACTAGTGGCGCGACGATTACCGTTCTTAACGATTGCACCGCTGATACAGCGTGCGTAATCGCCAATAAGACGCTTACGATCGACTTGAACGGTAAGACGGTTAAGGCGAATGATACTGCCGCGGCGACCGATGGTAATGGCGTATTCTGGGTTCAGGCTGGTGGCGTCCTTACGCTTGAGGATTCGAGCGAGGCTAAGACCGGTACTGTAGACGGTAATGGCGGCAATGACTATAAGATGGCTATTTGGGCTGACGGCGGTAAGGTTGTAATTAACGCCGGTAATTACGTCAACGATAATGACGGTACTCAAAATCAGTACGATCTTATCTATGTCAAGAACGGCGGCGAGATTGTAATTAACGGCGGTACCTTTAAGTGCGATTCTCCCCGTTGGACGCTCAACAGCCACAATACGAAGACGGGAACGTTCGTAGTTACGGGCGGCAAGTTCTATCAGTATAATCCTACCGACTTTGATACCGACGAAGCCGTTACGACTTGGTGTGATGCGAAGTATCGCGCTGAAGCTGATGGCGAGTGGTATGTCATTAAGGAGGGGTATACTCTCACCGTTACAGCGCCCTCTGTAAACGTCGAAACCGAGGAGGCCGCAAATGCGGTTCGACTCGATGTGGTCGCGCCTGAGAATCTTTCTGATGAAGAAAAGGCGGCTTACGTCGACTACTTCGAGAAGAAGGTCACTTCGAATGCCGAAGGCGGTTTTAAGGTTGAACTCGCTCTCGTTGACGCGGTTAAGCCTGTAATCGCTGAGACGACGGCAGATGATACCACCAAGGAAGCGTTTGTAATTGACGCTGATGGTAATGTCACACTCAATATCAGCAATAAGAAGCCTGGTCTTTACTATGGTGTTCAGGTTCTTAAGGAACTTGGCGCTGATCCAGTCGCTGTTGTTCCTGAGACAGAAGCTGGCGCTCTCGTTGTTACTGTGGATAATATTCCCGAAGGTAACGCAGCGTTCTTCCGTGTCGTTGTTGACTTTAAGCCGATTGCAGCTACAGAAGCTGAGTAATCAGTAAAAGGCGTAAAAGCTAAACTAAAAGGCTCGGGGCAACCCGGGCCTTTGGTTTTATAATTATGAGCTGGTGAAAATGTGTGCAAACCGCTCAAAATCATTGGTGAAAATGTGTATGACACCCTTGAAATCATTGGTGAAAATGTGTAAAATATGACGTCGAGAAACAATTGAGGAGTCATAATGCAAAGAAAAATTACACAAAAGTTGCAAAAATGGGCTGAAAAGTCCAATCGTAAGCCTTTGGTCATAAAGGGCGCAAGGCAAGTTGGAAAAACTTGGGCGATTAAAGACTTTGGTAATAGATTCTTTGCCAAGACCGCATATTTTAACTTTGATGAAAATTCTGATCTTATTCCGATATTTGATATTAAGGATACTCAAGAAATAATTCGTCTTTTGGAATATATCGCCGGATTTAAATTCATTCCTTCAGAGACGCTAATTATATTCGATGAGATACAGCAATGCCCTAATGCGCTAAATGCGCTAAAATATTTTAAGGAAAATGCGCCTCAATATTTCATAATCGCCGCGGGGAGTTTATTGGGGACATATCTCGCTAAGCCGAAGACTTATCCTGTGGGGATGGTAGAGCTTATTGAAATGTATCCGCTCGATTTTGAAGAGTTTTTAGAGGCTACCGATCAGAATCTCTTTGAGATATATAAAGACTTAAAATTAGATGAAGAAGTTCAGGCGATTTTTCATCGCAAACTTTCTGCTGCGTGTCATGATTATATGATTGTCGGCGGAATGCCGGAATGTGTCGCGGCGTGGAATCAAAATAGAGACATAGAGCAAATCCGCGGCATGCAGCAGACGTTGATCGAATTCTATGAAGGTGATTTTGCAAAACATGTCGATTCTTCTATCGCTGAGCGCTGTAGGCATGTCTGGCGTTCGATTCCCGCGCAGTTGGCAAAAGCGAATGAACGATTTTTCTACGGGACCGTGAAAAGCGGAGCAAGAGCGCGTGAATATGAAGAGGCGGTTTCGTGGGTCGTTCATGCGGGGCTAATGAATAGGATTTATAACGTTCAGAAGATTGAAATGCCGCTTAGAGCTTATTCTGAATTATCACAATTTAAGCTGTTCTTACATGATACCGGGCTTTTATGCAGATTAGCGGGCGTAAATCCGGCGGATATTGCTTTAGGGAATGATTATCCGTTTAAGGGCAAGGTGTCCGAAAATTATGTTTTGCAGCAATTGATCGGCAAAACGGATATCGAACCGTTCTATTTTATGGATGATCATAGTCGTGAAATAGATTTTATAGTCCAAAGCTCTAACGGCATTGTGCCGATAGAAGTAAAATCCGGCGATAATGTCCGATCTATCAGCTTGTCGAATTATATAAAGAAACGAAATCCGCCGCTAGCTATCAGGTTTTCAGAGAAGAATTGCGGCAATAGCGGAGGAATATTGTCGCTTCCATTGTATATGACCTGCAAATTAGAGTCGTTGTTGAGGTGAACAAAACCTCACTCCTAAAGTGGTAGGGAAAATCGCTATAATATTATCGCTTGCAATATTTTAGGAGAAGGCGTATACTTAAAACAGACTGATGAGGAGGGGTACACGAGATTTGCATAAGAATTGCGATTTAACCGCGTTTAACGACTGCGGATGCGGTTCTTGTACCCCCCCCCCCCCCAATCATCTAAGAAACTTAATACGCGTCAGTTTTGGCGCGATAATTCCACTAAAATTTCGAACGATAGGTCACTATGGAGATTTTCTCTATAGTGCGCTTTCGTTTATTTAAAAACCTAAGAAAGAAGGTCACGAATGAAACAAAAATTAATAAGTAAATTAAAGCGAGTAGCGCTCGCATTTTTCGCCGCGCTTTGCGTCGGTAACGTGTGGGCTGCGGATTTTTATGGTGGTGAGTATCATTGTTATTTTGATATAAATACTAAGACGATTACTGCTACATCGGATATTTGGGCATATTCGGCAAGAACTTATATAGGATATTATACTTTTTCTTATACAGATAATACCGGAGCAGAGGTTACGGAATCCATTTATGGGTCTAGAAAGTCCATAGGTGCGGAAGATTGGGGTACGCTTGAGGACTCTTTTACTTTGCCTAATTTTAAACTTGGATCATCTCTTTCGGTTGTTCTTAAAATTATGTATGTATCTAATAATCAATATAAGGATATAACAGATAACTGGGAGCCTAATCCAAGGAAACCTGTTGTTTTTGAAACAGCCAAGGTTATGTCTACAAAGTGTGAGTGGACCAATAATCCTAAAAAATTTATAGTCTCTGGCGTATCAGGTTCGCCGAAGGTAAAAATTGAGTATGCCATTGGTGATTCGAACTTGTCGGAGTCAGATGTTGTATTTGAATCAAAAACTCTTGATGTCTTAGATGCGAATTTTAGCTTGGAAATACCGTATGAAAGCGAGGAGAAAATATTTTGGAGAGCGTATGCTGTCTTTGAAGATGAGTCAGAGGAGTTGTTTATAAACGGCGATAATGTTTCATTGTTTTCAAGAGAAAGAATAGACGATACTAAACAAACATATACATGGACTGGTAATGGAGACGGAGGTTCATGGAAAGATGTTGATAATTGGGTGTCGGATGCTTCATCCTCGTTTGGTTATCCTGGTACGAAGGGAGGCGCATATTATCGCACGATGGTGAGATTTGATGGTAATGCGGAGGTTGATTTAGACGGAGAAAGCTTTGGCTTTGTGGATGATGGTGCATTTGCTTTTGCTGAAAATGCTACTGTTAAGTTTAAGAATGGTCATATATATGCTGCATCTGGGCATTTAGGTGTTGGTGGATCGGATGATGCCTTTGGTGCTGATGGGGTGACGATTATATTTAATAATATTGGCTTGCACTTATTCGATGGTGAAAATTTTTCGACAAAGGGTTGTCAAGAGGTTACACCTCGATCCAATACAACTCTTGTGTTTGAGGGAGATTTTAATAAGAACAGTACATTATTTAATGATAGTAGTGCATGGCGTTATCATCCTAAGAAAACATATTCGAATACAAAGTTTGTTTTTAAAGATGGCGAAATTAGATGTGGCTATGTGTCAAGTGCGGATTATAGCATGTCCTTGAGCGGCACGCATAAAGTTGAAATTACAAATGCAATATTTCGCATTAATACAAATGCAGATGGAGCTAAGTATGGTGTGGCAGACGAAGTGATATTTAGGAATGGTGTTGATAGTGGTTCAAAACAAGCGCGTCTATGGATTTATAATAGTAGTTCTAATATGGATGGGAAAATAAAACTTCCCTCTGTTCTTGATATTAAACTTCCTGAGACACCTTATTCAACTGCTTATATTCAAGCATATTCGTTTATAGAGACTCCTAGTTCTACTATTAAGATTGATGCTACGGATTATGTAAAGGGTGAAAAAGTTCCCTTGATTAAATTAACTGAAGCGTCTACATATATTCCTACTTTGAAGGTTTTTGTTAATGGCGAAGAGACTACAGCTCGTAACGCTAAGCTTGTCTGGGAAGGTACTACCCTCTACTTCCAGCAGGATTCGCTGAACGCAGCTTCGATCGGTGCTACTGAGTACGCGACGCTCGGCGAGGCGGTTGAGGCGGCGACTAGTGGTGCGACGATTACCGTTCTTAATGATTGCACCGCTGATACAGCTTGCGTAATCGCTAACAAGACGCTTACGATCGACTTGAACGGTAAGACGGTTAAGGCGAATGATACTGCCGCGGCGACCGATGGCAATGGCGTATTCTGGGTTCAGGCTGGCGGCGTGCTTACGCTTGAGGATTCGAGCGAGGAAAAGACCGGTACTGTAGACGGCAATGGCGGCAATGACTATAAGATGGCTATTTGGGCTGACGGTGGTAAGGTTGTAATTAACGCCGGTAATTACGTCAACGATAATGATGGTACTCAAAATCAGTACGATCTTATCTACGTCAAGAACGGCGGTGAGATTGTAATTAATGGTGGTACCTTTAAGTGCGATTCTCCCCGTTGGACTCTTAATAGCCACAATACGAAGACTGGAACGTTCGTAGTTACGGGTGGTAAGTTCTATCAGTATAATCCTACCGACTTCGATACCGACGAAGCCGTTACGACTTGGTGTGATGCGAAGTATCGTGCTGAGGCTGATGGTGATTGGTATGTCATTAAGGAGGGCTACATTGTTACTACTGAGCCTGATGCGTCGGCTGTTACTGTTACCGCTGATACCGAGGCTGAAGCTTTGGCGCAGGTCGACTTTAGTGTCACTACCCCTGAAGGCGTAGACGCTACCGCTTATAAGAACTACTTTAAGCTTGTTGCGACCGAGACAGCCGAGGGTTCCAAGACTTGGACTGTCGCTCTCGCTCTTAAAGACGAGCTTAAGCCTGTTATCGCTGAGACCGCTCCCGCTATCACCTTCAATGAGGATGGTACGGTTACGGTCAATATCGAGAACAAGCTCCCTGGTCTTAACTATGGTGTTCGCTATGCTACGACTGTTGAGGCGGTCGAAACTGCAACTCCTGTAGCAGGCTTCACGGTTACGCCAGCAGAAGGCGATACCGCCGGCTTCTTTAAGGTCGTAGTCGACTTTAAAGAGATCAAGTAATCAGTAGGAGCTAAATAGCTAAACTAAAAGGCTCGGGGCAACCCGGGCCTTTTTAGTCGTTAGTTTTTTTTGAACCGTGTAGAGCGTGTAGATACGGGTAGCATTAAATCGGCGTAACGATCTTTAATGACTTTTCCCTCGACTAAATGTGAGTTTAAGGTTGACTATTTGATTAAGGATGGGGTATACTGTCTTTGTTGCCGTCGGGGGCCTGGTATTCATAATTCTGCAGAATATAGGATAACGCCGCCGGTTGCAACGCATAACTTTCATCCCGTCGTGAGCACATAAAAGCGAAAGGGGTGTTGATGATTTTAAATCCATTCAAGGAGGGGTGATATGAAACTGGTAAGCACGGTTGCATTATCATTTATCGGTGTTTTGTGCACGGCATTTGCCGGTGAAGTCGGCATTTCGGCCAATGCGACATTGAAAGACGGTTCTGTCGTAAAAGGCGAATTTCTGACTAGGACGATCAACGGCTCGACACTCTTCTCGAAGACTCTTGCGCTCGATTCCAGGAATGTACGCTCGCTCTCATTCTCGAACACAAACGGCGAAGCGAAGGTCGAGCTTGTAAACGGTGATAAATTCGCGATAAAAGTTGCAGATCCGACATTGACCGTAAAGTCACTTCTCGGCGAACTTAAAATCCCGCGTGAAAACTTCCGTTCGATTTCTTTTTCGGGCAGGAAGAAGGGTAATTCATCCTCGGATGCCGGGCTGGCGTTTCATTGCACATTTGACGATGAAGCCTCTCTTTTGTCGCCAAATGTCGGCCCCTTTGTTAAACTTGAGTTAGGGAAGATAAAGCCAAATTCCGGTTTCAACGGCAGTTCAGGTTCTCTGTTTGTCAATCCGGGAATAGCAGGCGCTGAAATACGATTTCCTAAAGGTTTTTTTGCGCAGGAAGGGGCGATTGAATTCTGGGCCAATATGGCTAGCGGTAAAACTGAATTTTCAACAGGCGGCGACCCCCGCTTTTTCGTAATACATACTTCTGCCGGAACGGAAATTGCCCATCTCGAATTTGCGTCAAATAACGGTTCTGGCAATTCTGGTTTTGGCGGGACTTTTTGCGGTTTGCGGGCACAGACGAATCAAGGGTTTTCTTATATGATGCCATATTCTGACGTGTTCAAAGGTGCGGACTACAACGGTTGGCATCACTATGCTCTTATATGGACGCCAAACAGTATTAAAATCTTCATTGACGGGAAAGTAGTATGCGGTTCTAACGGTATCGTAAATACAAATTTGATTATGGATTCAGAGATTGTCATGAGCATCCCTCTAAATCGTAGGACTGGCAAATCGTACAACAATAAATCCGCGTTTTTTATGGACGAACTCAAGATTTGGCAAGGGAAGATCCAATCCTCGCAGTTTAAGGACCTCTTGATAAATTGATTTGGCGATTTTAGTGTTTTTCTGAGAAATAATTGATTCTATGTCATCCGATGATTTTGTAGAAGTTGCGCTGGCCGCTGATAAAAATTATATTGTAGGGTTGATCGTAACTGCATGCAGTATCGCGAAATCTTCCTCTCCAGATGCAAGCGTACGGTTTCACATTCTCTTTAGCGGATTCTCTGAAGCGGACAAAGTTGATGTTAGGCAAAAACTCATATCATGCAAAAGCAACTGTGAAGTGTTGTTTTACGATGTTTCAAAGGTCGACTTTTCTTTTTTGCCTCTGTATGCATCAAGTCGTATGACATATGCAAGATTAATTTTGCCACGCCTTCTTGCAGAAACGGAATTTGTCATTTATACCGATGTTGATACGCTTTGGCTTGATGATATATCTCAACTCTGGAAACTCAGATATGAAATTCCTCTGATAGCGTGCCCTCGTGAACAATCTGAAAAAACCATAGATATGGAAGAAGAGTGGTTCACGTCAAGAGGCTTGAGATTCAATAGAGATACATATTTTTGTGCGGGCATTTCTTTTTACAATTTATCGGTTATAAGGGAGTCCGGTATTTTCGACAAGGTTTTTGAATTCGGTAAAAAATTCGATAACTTCAATTGTGCCGATCAGTCTATGCTTTATGCAACGATAGGAGAACAGGTTAAGTTGCTGCCGGACCGATGGCAAACATTCCCCAAAAACGGCATTCCTGCTTCTAATGATCACAACGTTGTTTTGCATTACGCCGGAGAAGCTCCGTGGAAAGTGACATTTTGCACTCATATGATTACCGATACGCAACTTTTGTGGTTTGACGTATGCGCTAATGTGTTTAACGAATCTGTGTGGCGGTCATTGCGCAGGTTTTATTCGGCTTTTAGGATAATAAAATCGAGAACGCTTTTTGTTTTGTTATTTAAAATATGGCCGACTTCAATTTTTGGAAGGTTTCTTTTAAAATGCGTCGGAATAAGGAAATTCAATGAATCCCTTAGATGCCGCAAGCGGTATCTTAAAGGTTTTATTGCAGACGGGGGCGGCAGATGAAATCAATTCTGTGGGTTTTAAACGGATGTGGATTGGAAGGTAAAGGCATAACAGGGGGACCGGTGCGCTTCTATGAGATTTCGCGCCGTTTCTCATCATACGGAATAAAGCAGCATTTGCTTACGACCCGAGGCGGAAAAATAATGCAGACCACGCTGGGTTGCAATCTGCCGATGACTGTACTTCCAGCATCATTCATTCTTAAAAATGAGCCGTGCAGACCTTTTAGGTTTTGGAGTTATCTTCTCACTTCGTTTTTATGGAGATTTTTCAAGAGACATATACCGAAGTCCGAGACGATAATAACCGTCAGTGATTACTTTTGCGACATTATACCGGCTCTTAAATTGAAAAAAAGATTCGGATCCAAATGGATCGCATGGATTCATCATTGCGAGTCCGATCCAAAAACTCGCCCGGGAAATAGACTTGTAAACGAAATTACCGCAAGGATGCAAAGGTGGAGCTTTAAAAAAATCGCGAGATATGCGGACGCCGCATGGATAAACGATACAATCGCCGGTGACGAAATAGAGAGACGGTTGCTGTCGTTGGGAATGCCGTCCGCGAAAATACGCAGGATGAAAAACGGCATAAATGTTCAGGATATCTGCAATATTCCCGAACCTGATGAAAAATCGGTTGATGCAGTGATGATTGGCGCTCGTCCCAACAAGGGTTTGTTTGATATTGTTCCGATATGGAAGCGTCTCTGTGAAATACGGCCGAACACGTCACTTGTAGTTATGGGCGGAATGAGCGGAGAATCAGAAGTCGTTGGTGAAGTAGAAAAGCTTAATCTTCCGATCGATTTTTTTAAGCCGGACAATGGATTTCTGTCGGCAAAAGATTATTACGAAAGAATCAAAAAGGCGCGTGTTTTATTCGCGCCAAGTCACGAGGAAGGATGGGGAATCGCTGTATGCGAGGCTATGGCTTTAGGACTCCCGGTGGTAGCGTATGATCTTGCGGCATATCAAAAAATTTATAAAGACTCCTACTATCCTGTTGAATGTTTTAATTTTGAAAAGTTTGTTAATGCAATAATAGATGTTTTAGACAATCCATCTGTAATATCTGAACTTAAGGCGAAGGGCCTTTTTACGGCAGCAAAATATGACTGGGACAAAATCGCTGAAGACGATAGTAATTTCGTATGATCTATTTAAAAGGTGACTCGCCCCGGTTAAAAAGTGCGGAGCACTTGCTTTATTTTACGAAAAGGAGTATAATTCAGATATTCTCTATGAAGGGGATTATGACAGATACGCTTGAGAATTGCGTTTTAACCGCGCCTGACGGCTGCGGACGCGATTCTTGTACCCCCCCCCCCACTGCTCTAAGAATACTATCTAACGCCGTTTTAAGCGCGTTAATTTCATTACAATTTAAACCCAAGTCCATTATGGGGATTTGCTCCATAGTGGGCTTTCGTTTATTCATAAATAACTGAAAACTAAAAAAGGAGACAGTAATGATAAAACGAGTCTTATCAAAATTGCGAAAAGTGACGATGTCACTGTTCGCGGTACTGTGCGCAGGCGCAGTATGGGCTGAAGAAGGTGAGGTGACAACTCCGGAGGTAACTCCAGAGCCTGATCCCGCTCCGTCCACATCGGCGCTGTCGATAGATTCAAGTGCGGGTTATGTCCTTACGGGATTAGGTGAATTGGGCGATCAGGCGGCACTTGTCTTTACGAACTCATCGGCGGCAATTAATTGGACGGTTCCTCGTAATCTTAAGAATGTTGAGATGCTCGTCGTTGGTGGTGGCGGTGGTGGCGGTGGTCACTACTATAACGCAACGGCTAAGAACTGTCAGGGCGGTGCCGGCGGTGGCGCTGGTGCTGTAGTTACTGGTTTTATTAAGGATCTCGCGGCGGATCAGGTTGTAAATGTTACCGTCGGTGCGGGCGGTGCCGGTGGTGCTGCTACCACTTCTGCTACGACTGGTGCGGGTAAGGGTGGCAATGGCGGTAATACCGTTCTTAAGGTCGGTGACGTAACCTATGTTACCGCTTATGGTGGTGGCGGCGACGGTGGATATAATTCCGCTGGCGTTGCTAATGGCGGTTCTAACTCTGGTGTTAGAGGGACTAAAACGGCTGCGGCTCTTAAGTCCGTGACGGTTGTCGGCGAAGGCGCTGAGAATCTTGTTTCAGATATCGTCGCGCGCGCTAACATAGGCGGCGGCGGCTATACGACATCTTCCGGTTATCCAGGTGCTGGCGGTGGTGGTGCTGATAGCGCTGGACATCCGACTTACGGCGGTTCTAGTTGCGGTGGTACCGGTGGCTTTGGATATGTATCTTATATCACCGGAGAACGTGTAGTTTATGGCGCTGGCGGTGGCGGCGGTATCGGTAAGAATGGTGGCGATGCTACTTATTTAGAAGATGACTGGATACCACTTCTTGAAGGTGCAGGTCTCGGTAAAGCCGGTCAGCCTGGCTCTGACGCTCTCGCTAACCAGGGCGCTGGTGGCGGTGGCGGCAGCTGGAAGCAGAAAGGCGGTAATGGCGGCTCAGGTATTGTAGTTCTTCGTTTCGCTTATTCTGATGTTGATATTCCTGTTGATGTTGCGGCTAATATTCTTCCTAAGATTTCCGATAAGGCCTATACTGGTTCGGCCTTGGTTTCGGGTCTTGAAAATACATACGCTTATACGGTCGAGGAACTCGGCGAGCGCATTAATGTCGGTCAGCAGACTGTTCGCGTAACCCTTAACGACGGTTATGTTTGGGCTGATGGTGATGCTAATAAGTCTAAAGATTTCACTTGGAACATTACTCAGGAAGCTAATAATTGGAAGGTTGAGCCTTATCTCTCTCATACGGCGTGGCCTGATAATTTCGCTTCTTCAGTAAACTTTAAGTTTACAGCTCCCGAAACGAGCTTCGGCGTTCTTCAGGCGGAACTTTCGAAAGACGGCGCGGCTCCTCAATCTTTCAGCGGTACTCTCCCGACTGAACCTGGTTCTTATACTCTTAGGTATTGGGTCGAAGGGAATGATAACTGGGCGGCTAAAGAGTGGACTGTAAACTTCAAGATTTATCGCTCTGAGGCGTTTGCTGAGGGTTATAAGGTTTATGGTCTTGGCGAAAATGGTGATGAAGTAGCTGTAGTATTTACTCAGAACGCTACCTGGACCGTTCCCGCTAACCTTAAGAGCGCTCAGTTCCTCGTTGTCGGCGGCGGCGGCGGCGGCGGTGCCGACAACCACTATGACGCTGCGGCAGGTGGTGCCGGCGGCGGCGGTGGCGGTGTTGTAACCGGCGAAGTTGATTTAATCAAGGATGCTACAGTCGCTGTTACCATTGGTGCTGGCGGTGCTGGTGGTGTATTGTCGACCGATCAGAAAGATGGTGCATCGTCAGGTTATTATTACGGTGGTTCCAAGAAGGGCGGTAATACTACACTTGCTGTCGGCGGTACTACTTATGTTACTGCGTACGGCGGTGGTCGCGATCAGGGCGTAACTAAGAAGAATACTTCGTCAATTACCACAGCGAATATGAGAGAAGGCGGCCAGGGTGGATCTAACGGTGGCTCGCGCGGCGGAATTACGGCTGATCAGTCTAAGAATCCAACAATGGGTGCGGTAGCATCTAACGCGGCTCTTCGCAATTGCACAACTTATGGTAATAAGGGTGGTAAGGGATGTTCTGAATACTTCTACGGCTATCCCTCGGCTGGTGGTGGCGGTGGTGCTACTGAAGCTGGTGGTGACGCCGGTAATAATGCTGCTGGTTGGCCAGGCGGTAAGGGCGGCGAAGGCTTAGCCTCTGATATTACCGGTGCTCGCCTCGTCTATGGTTCAGGCGGTGGCGGTGCTTCTACCCAGGGTGGCTTAGGCGGTATTGGCGGTTCTGGCGCTGGTAACGGCGGCGATCGTGAAGACGCTCAGGGTACTTCGGCTCTCGCTAACCAGGGCGGTGGCGGCGGCGGCTCAAGCCGTGAGACTACGAATGGCGGCAACGGCGGCTCGGGCGTTGTTGTAATCCGTTACTCCGTCTACGCGGCTGAGGTTGATGGTGTGCCTTACGCGACGCTTAGCGAAGCGTTCGACGCTGCTCAGGCCGGAGAGACGGTTAAGCTTCTCAATGATGTTACGCTCGCTGAAAAGCTCACCATTAAGAAGGCTGTAACGCTCGATCTTAACGGCTGCACGCTCAGCGAGACTGTTACTGACAATTACGGCGCTCTTTATGTCGGAACGGCCGGTAATCTTACAATCACCGATTCTGCCGAGGGCGGTAAGATCGCGACTGACGGCGGCGTAGTTGTCGGCAACTACGGTACTGTTACCGTTAATGGCGGCACGATCGAAGCCGGCGCGGTAGCCGAGGATGACGTAGCTGTCTACAACTTCTACTATAATGGCTCGACTTATGGTAAGTTGACCGTTAATGGCGGTAAGGTCGGTCGTATCTGGAACTGCGGTAATGCGAATATCACGGCTGGCGAAGTTGTCGATATCGACAATAGCGGCGCTATGACGATCGCTGGGGCTGCGACTGTTTCTGGTACTGTTATCATTAAGAATGGTTCTGACGCGGCGGAAGTTCCCGGCGCTGGTACGCTCACTGCTCCTGAAGGATTTACAGCCGAATCTGGCGTAGATGGCTATAAGGTTGTTTATGCAGATGGTAAGTATACGCTTGTTCTTGCTTGGACCGCTCCTATGCCTAAAAAGGACGGCGAGGCTCCCATCACCGAGGAGTACACACCTGATGTTCTCGCGGTTCTTGAGGCGGCTGTTGCTACAAGCGTCGATGTTAAGGTTAACGGCGTAGAATTGAAGGGCGATGAAGCTATCAAGGCTCTCAACACTGCTGTTGCAAGCTTTGATAATGCGCTCACCTTCGATGGTACTGCTGCTAACTTGGACATCGTAATCGAGGTAACCGAGGTCAATGCCGAGGATCCCGCCGCTTCGACGGTCGTCGTCAAGCGCGGCGAAACCGTTCTCAGCGTCAAGACCGGCATTACGCCTACGGTTAAGTACTTCTATCCTGAGACTAAGACTTGGGGTTCTGATGAGCCGGAATCTGGCGCAGTCCTCTTCAAGCTTGTATTCTAAACTAACTAATACTCAAGCGAGGGGGTCTTCTCCCCCTCGCTTCAAAAAATAATTTTGCGTTGCCCGTGAAGGAGTTTTGTGACCCCTCCTCGCACGGGCAGCGCTTTATAATACTAACGCCTTCACTAGACAGCAAGATTTTGATATAATAACCGACATCTTCATGCGTGAAGATAAATATTCCACGATAACTCTACGGAAGAAATAAAATGAACTACAAATACACATGCTTGAATCCGATCGCCGATTGCGGTCTGGATAATCTCCCCGAGAACTACACCCGCACGGAGAACCTCGCCGAAGCCGAGGCCGTATTCGTGCGCAGCGCCAAGATGGAGGCTTTGCCGGAAGGTTCCAAAGTTCTCGCCGTCGCGCGCGCCGGTGCGGGCGTAAACAATATCCCGCACGCCGATTACGCCAAGGACGGCATCGTCGTTTTCAACACCCCGGGCGCAAACGCCAACGGCGTCAAGGAGCTCGTTATCGCCGCGATGCTTCTCGCGAGCCGCGACATCGTCGGCGGTATCGAATGGGTTAAGGCCAACGTTGAGGATCCCGCCATCAACAAGACGGCCGAGAAGGCCAAGAAGGCTTTCGCAGGAACTGAAATCCAGGGCAAGAAGCTCGGCGTCATCGGTCTCGGCGCGATCGGCCAGAAGGTCGCCAACGCCGGCGTTCAGCTCGGCATGGAGGTTTACGGCTACGATCCCTATCTGTCCGTCGACGCGGCCTGGAATCTCGATCATTCCGTAACGCACTGCAAGAACGTCGAGGCGATCTACAGCGCCTGCGATTTCATCACCGTCCACGTTCCCGCTCTCGAATCCACGAAGGGTATGATCAACGCCGAGGCGATTTCGATGATGAAGCGCGGCGTCATCATCATCAATGCGGCCCGTGACGCTCTCGTCAACGAGAAGGATATGCTCGCCGCGCTCGAGAGCGGTAAGGTCCGCAAGTATGTAACCGACTTCCCGAATTCCACGACCGCGGGACAGAAGGGGTGCATCGTCATTCCTCACCTCGGTGCCTCCACCGAAGAGGCCGAGGACAACTGCGCGGTTATGGCCGTCAAGGAGATGCGCGATTACCTCGAAAACGGCAACATCGTCAATTCCGTCAACTATCCCGCCTGCTCGCTCGGCGCTCCGACGAAGGCCGGCCGTGTCGCCATCTGCCACAAGAACGTCGCGAACATGATCGCTCAGTTCACGTCGATTCTCGGAAACGCCGGCGTCAATATCGACGCGATCGCCAACAAGAGTCGCGGAGACTACGCCTATACGCTCATCGATACCGACACCGCGATTCCCGCAGCCGTCGTCGATGCGCTCTCGGCGAGCGAATCGGTCGTCCGCGTCCGTCTTATCAAGTAAGTATATATCTATACTTTAAAAGAAGAGAGTCGAATGGGATACGCCAGAAAAAGAACTCAGGGTTCGTCGTCGCAGGCTAACACGCAGGCCGCGTCGAGGCAGTCCCAATCGACCTCCAAAAAGTCTTCCGGCTCGATCTGGCAGATGGAGATAGGAGGTGGTTCCAAAAAGACGGTCATGAAACGTCTTGAGGTTCTTCTCTTCACTTCGGAACTCGCCGATCTTATCGAAGCCGGAATGACGCTCGGGCAGGCTCTTCAGGCGCTTGCCAATCAAGGCGAGGAAAACAGCGCCCAGCGCTATGTCTGTCAGGATATCTGCGACAGAATCGTGCGCGGCGAAACGTTTTCCTCGGCCTGTTCCCATCACCCGAAGACTTTTGAGCCGCTTTATGTGAACATGATCGCCGCCGCCGAAGCGGCGGGCGCGATGGTTGATGTTCTGCGCCGGCTGGCCGATCATTACGAGCGGTCCGATTCGATGCGCGGCAAGATAAAAAGCGCTTTAAGCTATCCCGTTATCGTTCTTATTTTCGGCGTGTTCGCCGTTGTGGCGGCGCTTGTGTGGATCATACCCAAATTCGAGAAGGTTTTCAGTTCGATGGGCGCGACGTTGCCGCTCCCGACGCGTATTCTTATAGGAATGTCGAACGCGCTGATCAACTGGGGGTGGCTAATCGCGATCATAGCAGTCGTTTTGGGCGTTCTTTTTGTGAAATGGAAGAATTCGCCGTCGGGCCGGTATAAGGTGGACGGGTGGAAACTGCGCGCTCCATTGATAAAGGGTATTGTCGCCTGCGGACTTTATTCGTCGCTGGCGTACACTCTCAAGACTCTTCTGATGAACGGCGTAAATGTTCTTCAGGCGTTGAAAATCGCCGAGGAGACGTGTTCGAACGCCGTGATAGCAAAGGCGCTCAACACCGCGAGAATGCGCGTGACCGACGGTACGAGCATATCCGGGCCCTTGGCCGCGTCCGGCGTATTTCCGAGAATGATGACGGATATGCTGGCCATCGGCGAACAGGCGGGCGATATGATCGGATCGCTGGAACATATCGGAAGCCGTTATCAGAAGGAAATGGACCGCAATATCGCCTCCTTCACGAATGCGCTTGAGCCGATTCTGATTGTCGCGATCGCTATTGTGGTGGGCTTTATCGCCATTTCCATTCTTACGGCCGTATTTGAAGTTTCCGCAACTCTCGGATGAAAAACATATCGCTTGAAGAACTCGGCAGAAAGCTGGACGCGCTCGATCTCTGGGACGCGGCTATGCCTTTCAACTGGGTTGTGAAACCTTCGGGCGTGGTTTTTCCATATTTCTGCACTCTTCTTAAAGGCGACGGCGTCAATGTGAAGATCAGGTTTCTGATGCTTGAAGGGTGGCAGACGTTTCATGATTACATCCGTACGCGAATCGACCGTAATTTCGGCTTTTATTTAACTCCGATGGAGATGCCTCATTTCGAGCTTGTGGTGGCCGCCTCCGGAGAGACAATGGTTTTCAGGCATGATCCGGGATATATGCCCCGGGCCCTCAACGAAAAAGAGCGTGCTCTTTGCCATAAGATTCTGTGGGAGGCGTACGGTGTCATGATGCGCTTCGAAACCGATAGAAAACTTCCCCTCCGGTTCGCTTCCGAGAAGTCGATGTTCGCGCGCGTCGAGGGTGCGAACGGAGAATGGAGCGATATGCCGATGTCGATTCCGGAGCCTCGTCCGTGCGTTGAGGAGGTTTCGTTCCCTAAAGCTCTCATATCAAAAGCGAAGGATCTTCCGCTGGAGACGTCGATGTCGGTTGCGGTCGACTTTCGCCTTCTGCCCAACGTGATGACGAAGGAAGATCGTCCGAGATGCGCCTATCAGCTTCTGGTCGCAGATACGGCAACGGGGCTGCGCATCGTCCAGGATAAGACTTCCGTCTCTCCCGAGGGAGGACTTAAGGCCATGTGGCAGTCTATGCCGTCCAGAGTTTTGGCGGGGCTTGTGGAGTACGGCCGGATTCCCGGCACCATGAAGGTCGTTTCAGGGCGCGTCTTTCGCTTTTTAAGGTCGATATGCCTGGAGCTGCCGATTAAACTTTCTTTGCACGATCGCATAGAAATTCTGGATGACGTAAACGACAGAAAGGAAACCTGACATGGCGAGCGCAGTCAAGAAAGATGTCGAGATTCTTCTTGTGAAGGCCGAGATCACATCGCTCCCGGAGCGTAAACTTCTTAAAACCCGCAATCTCGTATGCGTGGATCTCGTTTGGCCTCGAAAGGGCGTCGCCCGAAAGTCCGCCGCGAGAGAAGCGGTCATACGCAGAGGTAAGGTCGATTTTTCCGCCGAACAGTGGGCGAATCGCATCCTTTTCCGCGAGGAGATCGACGGACACGGCGCATTGGCCGTTTCGATAACCGAATCCGTCACCGTTCAGAAGCTCAAGCGTTTCGCCCGTCTTACCGCCAAATACGCTTTCAGAATGGGGGCTGATTTCATGGAAAAGGCGATGGTCGGATATGCCGATGTCGCTTCCGCGCCTATCGATGCGCTTTCGGCCATGATCGGAGAGAAGGATGCCCCCGAAGCGATCGCCCAGGGCGTTATGGATATTCCCGATCTTCCTTCCGCCGGTACGGAGCGGTTGATCGATATCCCCCTTAAACGACCCGGCGAAGATGATGTCATCGGTACGATGACTCTCCTGCTGCGCGCTTAAACATTGGCGGGACTTCATTTATTTTTGATATAATATAAACACCATGAAAGATTTAAAAGAAGCTTACAAGACGATCGAGGCCGAACATTTCGCGCCCAGAATGGAGATTTCGTTCATTGACGGTGACAACCGCCAGACATTTTCGTACGAGAAGGTCACGTGGAACATCGGCGGCGAGGAGAAGGGCCTCAGATATGGAGAGAACCCCGGTCAGGAGGCGGCGCTTTACAAACTCGTGAACGGCAATCTCGTTCTCGGCGATGTCGAGATGATTCAGGCCGGCCGCTATCTCGCGTCGGTTCCCGAGCTTCTCCAGTCCGGCAAGCATCCTGGCAAGACGAACGTAACGGATACCGACAACGCGCTCAATATTCTCCGTTATCTGATGGATAAGCCTTGTGCGGTTATCGTAAAGCACAACAATCCGTGCGGCGTAGCCACCGGTTCGACTTTGGCCGAGGCGTATTTCCGCGCAAACAAGGCTGATCGTCTTGCCGCTTTCGGAGGTGCGATCGCGCTCAACCGTGAATGCGACGTCGAAACGGCTAAGCTCATCATCGAGAATTACGCCGAAGTCGTGGTCGCTCCCGATTTCAAGCCCGGCGTGATGGATCTCTTCGCGACGAAGAAGAATCTCCGCGTCTTCCGCATCAGGAATATGGAGCGCCTTACCGAATTCGTCGCCAGACACGTGGTGGATTTCAAGTCTCTCATCGACGGCGGCATCGTCGTCCAGACGTCGTTTTCGGCCAACGCCCGCAAGAGCGAAGACATGATCCCCGCCTACTGCAACCGTAAGATAACGAACAGGGAAACGGGTGAAGTCACTTTCGAGGAGCATAAGATAAACCGGCTTCCCACGGCCAAGGAATACGAGGATCTCGTTTTCGGATGGCTCGTCGAAGCGGGCGTAACCTCCAACTCCGTACTTTACGTCAAAGACGGCGCGACCGTCGGCATCGGTACCGGCGAGCAGGATCGCGTTGGAGTCGCCGAAATCGCACGCGACAAGGCCTACACGAAACACGCCGACTGGATCGCGTGGGAGAAGTATCAGAAGCCCTATAACGATCTTCGTCTTGTTTTCGGCGAAGAGGACGGCGCTAAAAAGCAGGCTGAAATCATGGAGCAGACAAAGGCCGAGAAGGGCGGCCTTCCCGGTTGTGCGATGGTTTCGGACGCGTTCTTCCCGTTCCGCGACGGAGCCGAGGTCGGTATCCGCGAGGGTATTACCTCCATCGTCCAGCCCGGCGGCGCGATTCGCGATTGGGACGTGATCGACTGTTGTAACGATGCGGGTGTCGCCATGGTCTTTACCGGCCAGCGCAGCTTCCGTCACTGATATGAACCTGTCAATTCGAGGATAATTCATGGAAAAGATAACATTCGGCGAAGCCTGGGGTTATGGCGGATTTCTGATGTGGGTGCTGGCGCTCATGTCGGTGGCGGCGTTCACGGTCGTTATTTATCTTATCATAATCCAGTGGCGCAGCGTCTTTTTATCCGGTTCGCTCGATCGTCTTAAAAAGGCTAAGGATCCCGAAGCGGAAGGAGCCCGCATCGCGACGCGGCTTTTCGCCCAGGTAGACTGGCTCGCTGATATCGCGGCGATTGCTCCGCTTGTCGGTCTTCTCGGAACTGTTCTCGGCATGTTCCAGGCTTTCGGCGGAATTGCGACGGATGTGGCCGCGGGAGCTAAACCCGTTGTTCTCGCGCAAGGTGTTTCGAAGGCCATCGTGACGACCATTTTCGGTCTCGGTGTCGCGATTCCTTCACTTGTCGCACATGCGTTTTTCCGTCGTCGCGCATCCAAGCTTGTAGCCGAACTGGAGGAGATGGCCGATGAAGTTTGCGCCTAACGTCAGCGGAAAGCCGGCGACGTTGGCGTTGACGTCGATGCTCGACGTCATCTTTCTCCTTTTGTGCTTTTTCGTCACGGCGAGCGTCTATTCTCAATGGGAGAGCGAGATAACCATTCAGCTTCCTTCCGCCGAAACGGCCGACGAGCCGAACCGTCTGCCGGGAGAAATAGTCGTTAATATCACCGAGAAGGGCGTTTTGAGACTTAACGGACTTGACGTGGAACTGTCAGACCTAAACGCAAGGCTTTCGAAGATTTCCAAGATATATCCCGATCAGGCCGTTATCATACGCGCCGACCGCGCCGCGAAATACGAGTCTGTCGTAACGGTGATCGACACGTGCCGCAAGGCGGGCGTCTGGAATTTTTCGCTCTCAACATCGAACGAGGATAAGGCGGAATGATTGTCTCTTCAATCCTAGCTGCCGCAGTAACCGTTCTTCCGTCCGACCGGATGGCCATGGCCGACCGTCTTTTGGACAAGGGTGATTACGCCAGAGCGAAAACCGAATATGTCGCGGTAAAAGGCGCGGCGGGGATTCCCGAAGACGAAATCATCTACAGGCTTGCGGAATGCGACAGACTTTCCGGCGATTCAAAAGAGGCCCGCAGGCTGTACGGCGAGCTTCTGAATAAATATCCGCTTTCGCGGCACGCCCACCGTTCACAGCTTATGAAGGCGCTCTTAAGCGACGGCGACGAGAAAATCAACGCGCTCAGGATTTTGGATTCCGATCGCGTCGAGCCCGCGATAAGAGCCAGGGCGCTCTACAATATCGGGATAACGTTAAACGACAGAAACGCGTTGAAACGCTGTGTCGAAGTCGAACCGAACGGTCCGTACTTTTATTACGCGAAGTTTCACGCCTCTTCTCTTGCGGCAGACGATCCTTCGGCGGCCGTGCGGCGCACGGCGATAGAGGATCTGTGGGAGGTCTATCTCAAGACCACGAACGAAAAGCTTAAAAAGGAGGCGCTTTACAGTGTGGCTTTGAGAAGCTACAAGGAGAAGCGCTATGATCATTCCTCGAGATTTTTCCGTGCTTTTCTTAAGAGTTATTCCGACGACTCCAGAGCCGACTTCGCGCGCAACTACGCCGCCTGGAGCGATTACCTGGCCGGCAAGTATTCCGATGCTGCTTCTCTCTGCGGCGACGGGAGTACCGACGAAACGGCATACCTTCTGGCCGCTTCAGCCTACGGAGCCGGAGACAGGGATAAGGCCCGCGGTCTGATGGAAAAATATCTTGAAAGATACCCTACGGGGAAATTCCGTAAGGCGGTGGAACTGCCGCTGGCGCGAATGAGTTTCGAGGACGCCGAGAAAAGCGGCGATGCCGTAAAGATGGTCGAAACGGCAAGGCGCGCCGCGCTGATTTCAAAATCTTCCTTCGATAAACTGCGCCTTGCCTGGGCGTATGAAAAAAACGGGAGAGACAACGAGGCGATTTCCGAATATGTCGCTGTAGCCAAAGATTTTTCCGGGACCGAAAACGCCCTTGAGGCTCTTTACCGCAAGGCGCTTCTCGATATCAGAGCCGGTCGCTGGTCCGCCGCCGAAATGTCTCTGGCCGAGATGCTTTCCTCCGGTTTGAAAACCGCTCGCGAGGGTGAAGCGCTTTATTGGCGCGGAATCTGCGCCGTACGTCTCGGTCACGAATCCAAAGGATCTGAATATCTCAAGGCCGCGCTCAAGAAGTCCATCTCATTGGATTCCATTCGCGAGGCGAAGCTTGTTCTGGCCGATATCGATTTCAAGGCAGGCCGGATAAAGGAAGCGCGAGAGGCTTACAGACAGCTCGTGAACGAAGGGGCGACATCGCGTATGAGCGCGGCGAAATTATATTCCGTCGGTCAGTTCCTTTTAAGCGGCAACGGCGGAGAGCCTCATCTGCAAGAGGCGAAGCTTTGCGCGAGGGCGATATTGGCGGCGGCTGAAAATTCACCCGAATGGAAACAGCTCGCGTTCGATCTTTTGGGTCGCTCGGAGGAGGCCGGCGGCGAGCTGACTTCGGCGATAGGTTCCTATCGGCAGGCCCTGGCCGAAAATGTCTGCACGGAACGCCGGAGAATCGCGGCCTTGAATCTCGGCATTCTCCTATGCAGGTCTGGCGAGTCGTCCGAGGCCGAAACCGTTCTTAAGGAGGCGGTCAATCTCAACGGCGGAGATTCTTCGGCGCGGGCCCGGGCGTATCTCCATCTCGCTAAGGTCCGTGAGCTTGTCGAGGACAGGCAGGGCGCCAGGGATTATGCGACCGTGGTTACGGCTCTTTTCAACGATCCTGAAATCGTAGCCGAGGCTCAGAAGATATTGAATTCGAATTCGGATGAATCAAAATGACTCTGCGGTCTAAATCATCTGGCGAAGGAAGTTCCGGCCTGATCTGGCTGGCGATTGTGATTTCCCTTCTCATTCACGCAAGCGGAATGCTGTTCATGCGTCCCCAGACGATGACCGAGATTTTCGGTTCCGGTGAAAGTTCCCGTTCGCGTAAGCCGATGAGGGTAAGAGACCGTCCCGATCGGGAGGACGCCGTAAGACTCGAGGTTGTTCCTGACGTCAACGCCAAGGTCGATTTTCCACGCGTAGAAAACGATGCCGTACTTCCAGAGGTCGACTCGTCCGCAAGCCCGTTGGCGGATTCTCATGAGCTTTCTTTTGGTGTTAAGGATGAACTTGAGCGTATAAACATACCGAAAATGATTTCAGATCCCTCCGAAATCATCTCACGGCCGATAGTCGACGAAAATTCAAGCCTGCCGTCTTCGGTTTCTCCGATCGCGCCGGATTCAGATCCAGGGTTCGGCAGACCGCCTGTTGTGGCGGCTTCCAGACCGGATGAGGGTTCTTCGCCCATTGTTCAGGTTTCAGCCCCCGAGGTTGTGACGCCTCCGGTAAACGTTTCATCGCCGCCGGTGAAAGACGGTGCCTCTGAACTTTCCGAGAGAACGGTAAATCTCGATCTGCCCGGCGAGATCAGGCAGCCTTTTGTACCCAGAAAAGAAGTCATGGCCGAGGTCGACGAGAAAATCGTGGAGTCTGAAAAATCGGCCGTACGCGCGTTGCTTGCCGTTAAAGACGCCAGAGATATGAAGACATTCGTGAATGCTGTCGCTTCGTCCGCCACCCGAGGCGATTGGACGTATTTTAAAGTCAGCCTCACGCCACGGTCTGATCTGAAAATCGTTCCGAAAGACGTTGTGATTCTTTTTGACGCGTCGGGATCGATAACGGAAGAGAGGCTTAAAAGCTGTCGCGAGAACGCCAGAATCATTCTGCGCTCGTGCATGAATACGAATGACAGGTTCAATCTTGTCGCGTTCAGGGACGATTTCGAGTACGCTTTCTCGACCTGGCAGAACGTCAACGCAGGAAGCATTGCGGCGGCTGAACGCTGGATGCGCTCTTTGGCGGCCCACGGAAGGACGGATGTTTTCGCCTCCGTCGCGTCGGTTTTGAAACTCCCGCGCGATCCGAAGCGTCCTCTGATCGCGCTTGTCGTAACCGACGGTATAGCCAACAAGGGCGTCAGCGAGACTTCAAAAATCCTTTCGCGTTTCACAAGGCTCAACGACGGCTTGATTTCAGTCTACATGTACGGCGTTAAAGACGAGTCGAACAGGGAACTGATAAATATTTTGACCCGAGGGAATCGCGGCGAGAGCTTCATCTATGAAGGCCGCAGGAAATATGCCGGACGCGATCTTGAGCCGTTCAGCGACAGATTCCGCGACCCTGTGCTGAGCGATCTCAGAGTTATATTCACATCCGATTCGAAAGCCGAGGCATATCCCGCGCTTTTGAAAAATCTCTACAGGGGAGATATCGTGGATATCGTAGGTCGGGTTCCGAAAGGTACGAGAGAAGTCGCATTTTCGTTGAAGGGGCTCAGCGGAGAAACGGCATACGAAGGATTTTTCAGATTCGTTCTTTCCGAGGCGCCTTTTAACGCCGCCGTTCCCGACCTTTGGACTTCTGAAAAAGCCATTGACTTAAGGCTCCGGTAAAGCGTGCGGGATGCGCTTTTTGTACCGATTTTTGATATAATACGTGTATGAAAGATTTTACAAGAGTTTCGGCGGCGGTGCCGCCCGTCAAGATCGCCGATTGCGCGGTTAACGAGGCGGTTGTCGAGGATTTTTTCTCCCGTGCCGTCGAGAAAGGCGCTGAAGCCGTAGTATTCCCCGAATTATGCCTGACGGGTGCGACCTGCGGCGATATTTTTCTTTCTCCGGCTCTCCTGGATTCGGCCTTAAAGGCGCTTGAAAAATTCGCATCTTCCACGGCTCACTCTCCCGGCGTCATTGCCGTCGTCGGTCTTCCCTTGAGAGCCGGAGGCCGCGTTTACGATTGCGCCGCCGTCGTCGAGAGCGGCTCGGTCAAGGGTTTCGTCCCTAAAAGCGTCGTCGATCCTTCAACCGACGGCAGGTGGTTCGCTCTGGCTTCGACCGCGGCATCAGTTAAAACTGTCGAATTCGCAGGCTCTGAAATACCTTTCGGTACGGATCTTATTTTCACATCGGGCAATGTTTCTTACGCCGTCGAGATAGGTTCCGATTCCGTATCGCCTCTCGCGCCCGCGGTAAATCTGGCGCTTGCCGGAGCCGATATAATTCTCAATCCGTCGGCCGCGCCTGAAACGGTAGCGCGTCATGATTGCCGCCTCGAAGCGATCCGTTCGCGCTCGGCTCTTCTTAACGCCGGTTATGTCCATTCGGGCGCAGGCGCGGGCGAATCGTCGACCGACTATGTTTTTTCAGGTCCCGCGGTCATCGCCGAAAACGGCGTGATTCTCGAGGACGGCGAGCGGTTCGAGGGCGGCGGCTTCATTGTAGCGGCCGATATAGATGTCGGATTCATCGGATTTGAACGCTCGCGCAATCCTCTGTTCAAAACGTTCGGGCCTGAACCAGTCCGCCGCGTGGCGCTCGCCGAGCGGTTTGTCGTAGGCGGCGACGATCTTTTAAGAGATGTCGATTCCGCTCCATTTGTGCCGTCCGATCCCGCCGCGCTCGCCGGGCGTGTGACTGAAGTTCTTGAAATTCAGTCGTCGGCTCTCGCAACACGTCTTAAAGCCATCCGCTGCAAAAAGATCGTTCTCGGCATTTCCGGAGGACTCGATTCGGCGCTTGCGCTCATTGTGGCGGTCGAGACGTTCAAGAAACTCGGCTACGACCCGAAAGACATTCTCGCTTTGACGATGCCCGGTTTCGGGACCACCGGCCGCACGAAGGGAAACGCCGAGAAACTTTGCGAAGGTTTCGGCGTTACGCTCGAGACGGTCGATATCACCGCCTCCGTAAGAAGTCATTTCAACGACATCGGTCACGACGAAAGCGTAAAGGACATCACCTATGAGAACGCCCAGGCCCGCGCGCGTACTTTCATTCTGATGGATAAGGCCAATCAGACAGGCGCGCTCCTCGTCGGCACGGGAGATCTTTCGGAACTCGCTCTCGGCTGGTGCACGTATAACGGCGACCACATGAGCATGTACGGAGTAAATGCAGGCGTTCCGAAAACGCTGGTTAAGGCAATCGTCGGACATTATGCGCTTTCCAATCCCGCCGTTCGCGACGCGCTTACCGATATCGTGGCGACGCCCGTATCCCCGGAGCTTCTGCCCGCGTCCGACGACGGAACGATAGCGCAGATCACCGAAGATAAGGTCGGGCCGTACGAACTTCACGATTTCTTCATTTATCATTTTCTGCGTCGCGGTGCGACGAAGCGTAAAATACTTTTCCTGGCGGCGAAGGCGTTCGCCGGGAAGTACGATAAAGCGACCGTGGAGAAGTGGCTTGAGATTTTCTTCAGGCGTTTTCTGACCCAGCAGTTCAAACGCAGTTCGATGCCCGACGGACCCGCCGTGGGTTCGGTCGGCCTTTCACAGCGCGGCGCCTGGGCTATGCCGAGCGATATGGGATTTGTGGAATTATGACATCTTCAATTTACATCGCCAAGTCCGTTTACGGCGGAGACGGCCTCGGCCGGCTCGGCGACGGACGCGTGGTTTTTGTTCCGGGCGCTTTTTCTGGCGAGCAGGTCAAGGCCGAGATTGTTCAGGAAAAGAAAAGTTTCGTAAAGGCGCGTCTCGTTGAAATAGAGGAAGCCTCTCAGGAACGTACGGGAACGCTCGAGCCTCCGATACCCGGCGCTGTTTATTGGAACTTAAGCGTAAAGGGCGAGAAGGCCGCGAAGAGCGCGCAGCTTGCGGAATTTTTCGGCCGCAACCGCATCGCGCTTCCGCCCGGATGTGATCTTTCCGAATGCTCTTCCGATACGGCCGAGAGCGCGTCGCTTAATTATCGCAACAAGGTCGTCTATCATTTTTCAGGCGATTCTTCACAACGTGTTTTAGGGTATCGCGAAGAGCCTTCCCATAAAATCGTCGATATAACCGAAGATCCGCTCGCCCGGCCGGAAATCAACGCGAAGCTGCCTGAGATCCGAGACAACGTCTTCAGGCTTCTTTCGACCGGACCGAAAGCCGTCAGGCAGTCCGTCCGGGATAAAGAGAACGTCACGATCAGGTTCTCAAAGCGTTCCGGCGTCGTGTGGTGGATGGGGAATGCGCCGGACAACGTTACGATAAAGGAAGAGACGGCCGGAAAGGTTTTTGAAGTTCCGTCCGACGGTTTTTATCAGGTCAATCCCGGCGTAGGCGACGATCTCGTGAAGGCGGTCGTTAAAAAATTCCGCGCTTCTCCGACGAAGGAGGTGGTTGATCTTTATTGCGGCGTCGGAGTTTTCGGCCTCTCAATGGAGTCGGAGCGTCTGACGGGAATCGAGTCGGGCCGCCGTGCGATCGATTTCGCCCGTCGAAACGCCGCAGCCCAGGGACGCGGCGACGCGCGTTTTCATGTCGGCCTTGTAGGGCGGGATATTCGCCGCCTTAAGATTACGCCAGAAACCACGGTTGTAGTCGATCCACCTCGCGGAGGGATGGAGTTCGCCGCAGTGCAGGCTCTTGCGAAATCGGAGGCTCAAAGGATATTTTACGTAAGCTGCGATCCCGCCACGCTGATGCGCGATCTTAAGCAGCTTTCCCGCGCGTACGAGGTCGAGGATGTCAAATGGTTCAACATGTTCCCCCGTACGGCCCGTTTCGAAACTCTCGTTGTGCTCAAAAAAGCAAATGCTCGCTTGTCATGAGTGAAGGAAGTGTGGTATAATATACTGAATATCACGAAAGGTGGATTAAAAGATGGAATTCGTTAAAGTTCTTCTGTATGTTGTTGAAGTAGTCGTCTGCTTGCTTCTCGGTCTGGTCGTTATGATCCAAAAGCCGAAAGAGGGCGGTCTTGGCGGAGCTTTCGGCGGTGGCGCTCTTGAAGGTGCCCTCGGTGCCGATGCCGGCAATGTTCTTATCAAGGCGACCGCCGTTCTCGGAACGATATTCCTGGTCAACACGATCGTGTTGGTTAAAATTACGTCGACGTGAAGGTTCTCGTTACCGGCGGCTCGGGTTTTCTCGGGATAAATCTCATCCGTTTTCTGCGTGCGCAGGGAGTGGATGAGATTCGTGTATTGGATATAGCCGATTTTGAATATCCGGAGAAGAACGAGCCGTGGCTTAAGTTCACGCTGGGCGATGTACGCGACATTCCTGCCGTAGAGAAGGTGACCGATGGGTGCGACATCGTCGTTCACTGCGCGGCGGCTTTGCCGCTTTATTCGAAAGAAGATATTTTTACGACCGAGGTCGACGGTTGCCGCAATGTTCTTAACGCGGCGCGGAAGTTCAATCTCGATCGTATGATTCAAATATCCTCGACCGCCGTTTACGGCGTTCCTAAAAAACATCCGATTTACGAGACTGATCCGCTCGTCGGCGTCGGACCTTACGGGCAGGCTAAAATAGACGCCGAAAACATCTGCCGCGAGGCGATAAAGGAGGGGTATCCCGTTTCTATTATCCGTCCGAAGAGCTTTGTCGGACCTGAGCGTCTGGGTGTGTTCGCGCTTTTCTACGATTGGGCGTATACCGGCCACGGTTTTCCGATGATCGGCAGCGGCAACAACCGTTACCAGCTTATGGATGTTGACGATCTCGATCATGCCATCTGGAACGCGATGACTTATCCTAAAGACGTCGTTGCAACCGAGTTTAATATCGGAGCTAAAGAATTCACTACGATGAAAGAGGATTATCAGGCTGTTCTCGACCGTGCCGGATATGGTAAGAAGATTAAGGGAATGCCTGTTAAGCCGATTGTTTTTATTTTGAGAATTCTTGAGAAACTTCATCTTTCACCGCTTTATCCCTGGGTATACGAAACGGCAATGACCGATTCGTTCGTTTCGATCGAGAAGGCCGAGAAACTTCTCGGCTATAAGCCGAAATACTCCAATAAAGACGCTCTTATAAGAAATTACGAATGGTACATTGAACACCTTGATGAATTTAAGGGTAAGAGCGGGGTAAGCCACCGTGTTCCCTGGAAGCAAGGTCTTCTTGCGTGTGCGAAATGGTTTTTTTAGGCAGTCGTCAGTTGTTAGCGGTCAGTCGTCAGCATGTGAGGTGTGAAATATGTCAGCTGAAATTTGTAAGAAACTTGTAGAGGCTTTAAAGAAACGCGGTTTTGAGGCTGAATACGCGGCTACACGCGAAGATGCCGTCACTCTTGCGCTCGCAGAAGCCGTTGACGCAAAAAGCGTCGGCTGGGGCGGTAGTGAAACCGTAAAAGAACTCGGCCTCAGAGAGGCTATGGCGGATGCCGGCAAGGAAATACGCGACCATCAGCTGGAGATGGATCTTTTTCTCCTCAGCGCGAACGCGGTTACGCTTGACGGGCGCATTGTCAATATCGACGGCCGCGGCAACCGTGTCGCCGCATCGATCGCGGGGCCTAAGCGCGTAGTTTATCTTATAGGACGCAATAAAATCGTCGACGGCGGTATCGACGCGGCGATAGACCGCATCAAGCGCTTTGCATGCGCTCCGAACTGCCGCCGCCTCGGTAAACGCACTCCATGTGCCGAAACGGGTGTTTGCGCCGACTGTGATTCGCCGGACAGAATTTGTAAAGTTACGGCGGTTTTCGACCGTAAGCCGACAGGCGTTTCCGCCAAGGTTATTGTCGTTGATGCCGATCTCGGCTATTGATAACCGGCAATGAGTTCGAAAAATTCGCGAAAACAAACGGGCGGAGAAGAGATCGCCAACACGATCACGCATGTAGTCGGCTCCCACCTCGGTGCCGCCGCGTTGGCGCTTCTGATGTGGTCTGCGGCAATGAGCGGTACACAGGTGGCGTGGAAGGTTACGAGCGGCGCGATATTCGGATTTTCCATCATTCTGATGTATTCCGTTTCGTCGGCATACCATGCGGTTCTGAATGAAAAGGCTAAAAAGGTTCTTCATGTTCTTGATCATACCGCGATTTTCTTTTTAATCGCGGGAAGTTATACGCCGTTTTGCCTTGTGACGCTTCGTCCCGAACACCCCGCTCTGGCATGGTCGATATTCGGTATCGAGTGGGGTGCGACCTTTTTTGGCATATTGTTTAAAATCAGGACTACGGGCAAGTTCAGGTACATCTCGACCTTTGCGTATATCGTAATGGGATGGGCGGCGCTTATGGCTATCGTCCCGCTGGTTCGTCAACTGCAGGGTTTAGGTACCATGTGGCTTCTTACGGGCGGCGGTCTCTATACGCTCGGGTGCGTTTTTTATCTTTGGAAGTCCATGAAGTTTTCACACATGATCTGGCATCTTTTTGTGCTTGCCGGTACTGTCTGCCATTTCTTCTGCATTCTCTGGTATGTGATGGAGAAATGATGTCCAGAGCAGTCGTAAGTCTCGGATCTAATATCGGAGATCGTGCCGCGCATCTTAAAAGAGCGGTGGAGTTTCTTTCGGATTTGCCGGAGACGAAACTCGTCAAAGTAAGCGGGATAATCGAAACGGAACCTGTAGACGTACCGGAAGAGTTTTCGGGGATGAAATTTTTGAATCAGGCGGCCGTCTTTGAAACGAATCTTTCGCCTCATGAATTTTCCGACAGGATGCACGCTATCGAAGATGATATGGGTCGTGTGCGTCTTGTCCGCAACGGTCCGCGTACGATCGATATCGATCTTATAGATTTCGGAGGCGTTGAAATGGACGATCCCGAACTCACGCTTCCTCATCCGCGCGCCAAGGTGCGGGACTTTGTTCTCGTTCCGCTCGCGGAGTTGGGCGTCGAACTTAAGTAGAACTATCTAAACTTTCTTCACGAGAAATGTCTCGCGGACGATGTCGCCAACGTCGTGCTTTTTCTCTGCTCCGACGAAGGCCGGTTCGTAACGGGCCGGACGTATGCGATAGACGGCGGCCGTTCGCTCGCGATGAAGGGTTCCGATTGAGTCCGCGGAACGGGGCGGTCTCAGCGAGACTTCAGAGATGCCTTTTGCGGTATCTCGCGGGCGATTCGCCCGTTATGTCCTTGAATGACCGGATAAAATGCGAATGATCGAAAAATCCCGTTTGCGACGCGATGTCGGTTATTCGGTTTGATGTGGTCGACAGGAGCGTTTTGGCGACATTGATGCGCACGTTCGTCAGATATTCCGTCGGCGACATGTGCATAAGCATATTGAAGTGCCGCCTGAACTGCGCGGGAGAATAGCCGCATTTCCTGGCGAGTTCGTCGATCGGGATCTTTTCGGCGTAATGCCTGTTCATGTAGACTACGGCTTTACGGATTCGCTCGTACCAGAATGCCGGAGCCATCTTGGTTTGCGCTCTCCAGTAAATCGTCGCCGTGCCGATGCGTTTGCCGCTTTTCGAAAGAACCGGTCGTACGGTCACGCAGTTGAGGTTGTCGGATTTGTCGGCGACGAACCCGTACATCCGCTCGATGATCGGCGTGCCGGTGCGGAGAACCTCCTTGTCGCGCCCGGCGTACACGGCGGCCTGAACCGGCGGGTAAAGCTCTTCCGAGGTGTAGCCGAGCATGTCGTTTACGGAACGCCAGCCCGATATTTCGGCGTTGAACCGGTTGGTGAACATGATGCGCCCGTCGGAGTTTTTGATGCAGAGCGACACGCCCGGTATGTTGGCCATCAGATCGACCAGTAATTGTATCTGCGGACCCGCTTTTTTCATGAAATCTTTCTGCATTTCAAGAACACGTTCGGGCGTGATGATGTTCGATGAGTATCTGATGCGTTTTTTCATGAGCATATTATACACATTTCTGCGCTCTCCATACTATATTATTATTTGATAATATGCGAAAATATTTGCGGCGTATAAAGGAGATTTCAAATGCAGATATCAAGAAGAACAGCTTTTAAAGGACTTCTGGCCGCGGGTACGCTGCCGCTATTTAACGTCGGGTGCGTCGGTTTCGGGCAGGGGCGCGTCAAGCAGATCGAGAAGGGTGCGAAATTGCGCGTAGCTCTCATCGGCTGCGGTATTCAGGGCCGCATGATCATCAATGCGATTCTTCTTGAGAAGCTCGTCGCCATCGTTGATCCCGATCCTAAACAGCTCGCGCGCATGGATAGCGAAGTCAGAGCTTTGCGCGATCCTGCGGCGACAGCCAATTATAAGGACGTGAAGAAGTTCGCCACCTATCAGGATATGTTTGATGCGGTAGGAGACGAGCTTGACGCCGTCATCATCGAAACGCCGAACCACCAGCATATTCTCCCCGCGGTCATGGCTATTCGCCGCGGGATTCACGTCTATCTCGACAAGCCTCTCGTTCTTACCGCGGCTGAAGGCGATCTTCTTCTTGAGGAAACCCGCAGGCAGCCCGGTATCGTGACTCAGTGCGGAACATACGGGCATACGTTCCCTTCGATGAAGTACTGCATCGACCGCATCAACGAAGGCGCTCTCGGCGATATAAAGGAGGTCTGGTGCTACGACGACCGCGTCAACTCGATCTTCTCGCGCCCGGCTTCCGTTTCCGTGCCGAAGGGTCTTGACTGGGATTCGTGGTGCGGCGGCTCGCCGATCTGCGACTATTATCCCGAGACTGCCGATCAGGACGGCATGCATCCGCACGGCTGGCATAGCTGGATCGGTTACGGCAACGGCTCCATCGGCAACCTCGGCATGCACATTATGGATGTCGCTTTTTGGGCGCTCGGACTTAAGGATCCCGACAGCGTGAAGTGTCACGACGCGAAGTTCGCGCTCGACGGCGCCTGGGCGTACCGCGACGTTTTCGAGTTTCATTTTCCGGCGAACGAGAAGCGCGGCGAAGTCGCGCTCCACTGGTGGGACGGCCTTAACGACGGCGTACCTTATAAGAAGGAGTATCTCAACAAGTTCGGTCTTCCCCACCGCCGCGAGTGGCTCAACATTCCGCCGCGCGTTCTTGAAGAAGAAAAGAAGTGGGGTTTCGAGAAGGATCCTTTCTATTCCAACGGCGTTCTCTTTATCGGTTCGAAGGCTAATCTCTGGTTTACACATCACGGCGGATACCGCTTCCTACCGAATGCCGCGGGCTGGTGCAATCCGCGCATCGACCGACAGAAAGACTTCAACTACCGCCGCAACACTCTGCCGCACGTTCGCGAATTTTACAACGCCATCCGCGAGCGCCGCGAAGCGAACGATAATTTCGAATACGCCGTTCCTCTCGCCAAGACGGTGTGTCTCGGCAACATATCCGCGCTTGCGCACAATAAGCTCAACATTTCCGAGCTTAAATGGAACGGCTCGCACGTCACTAACAGCGCCGAGGCCGACAAGTGGGTCGCCAAGGAATACCGCAAGGGCTGGGATCCTTTCGAAGGGAGGTCTAAGTAATGAAAAGCCTGCTGTTTGCGGCTCTCGCCGCGGTTCTCGCCGGTTGCGCGATTTCGCCCGATAAGGTCGAAGGTCCCAAGTGGCAGCCTATCGGCAAGCGCAAGGCGAAGGTCGCGCTCTGGGGTATTGTCCATAACCACGCGCGCGGCAAGTTCGACGCGTTGCGCAAGCTGAAGGACGATTACGAGATCATCGGCTGGGTCGACGATTCCGATTCCAAGGCGATGCGCATGCAGGAGCCAAACGTCAAATCGTACGCCGAGTGGCCCAAGATCGACGGCGAGAAGCTCCTCAACCGCGAGATCGAATGCGATCTGATCGTTGTCGAGGTTTCCAACTCCGAGTTGGTCGAGGTTTCGACAAAGATCGCCAAGGCCGGTTATCCGATGCACATGGATAAGCCGCTCGGTGTCGATCAGGAGGGTTACGCCAAGATGTCGAAAATCTGCGAGGAGCGCGGCATTCCTCTTCAGATAGGTTATATGTTCCGCTCCAACGAGGCCATCAACAAGATGGTCGAAATCGCCAAGAGCGGGATCTTAGGCGAAATCTATTCGATCGACGCCGATCTCGACCACAGTTACGGGTATCCGAAGTACCCGAAGTACGCCTCTCACTATCCGGGAGGAACGGCGTATCTTCTGGCGTGCCATGCGATTGAATGGGCGATGCCGATTTTTGACGACGCCATGCCTCTTAAGACGTATTCGATCATAAAGCCCGCGCCCGGCGATCCCGAATGGGCTCAGACGCATTCTCTGACGATCATGGAATATCCGAGGGCTAACGCCGTTTTCCGCGTCTGCTCGCGCGGCACTCAGCCGTGCCGTCATATCCGCATCGACGGAACGAACGGGTCGATGGAGCTTGAGCCGATCGAAGACTTCCGCACGGTAAAGCATACGACAGGTCTCAACGAAGACGGTCTTTCGCGCGTCGACAAGCTTGAGATCAAGATGTTCCTCAAGAAGGTCAACGATAAGGCCAAGGCCGCCGGATATCGCGAGGGCATCAACCGTCTCGTTTTCAAGGTTCCGACCGACCGCTACGCCGGCCAGCTTAAGGAGCTCGCCGAGATTATACGCGGCGAAAAGCCGAATCCTCCCGGACTTTATCTTCACGATCTCAAGGTTCACAAGGTCTCGCTCGACGCCTGCAACCTTAAGACAAAGGAAATATGGTGACGGGAATCATCGCGGCGAGTCTTCTTACTCCTTTTTTTCTCGAGGTTACTCCCGAGGTCCGTTCGACCTACCAGTCTCTCGGAAAAATCGTGGAAGACCGCCCGATGCAGGTTACGAGCGTGCGCTTCGGATATGATTCTGGGCGCTTCGGCCGTTTCGGAATCCGCAATTGGGATGTGAGTTCCTTGACCGATAGACGGCACGACGCTCACCGTCATGCCGTCTACCATGCCGAGTTCGGTCCGACGTGGGACTTTGATTTTGATGTTGCGGATGACTGGCGCCTTAAAACCGGCCTTACGAGATCATGGACGATATACCGCGGCTTTAGCAATTCTAAAAGTGACAGAACCTATCATTGGTGGCAGTTGGAGCAGTCGCTTGAAAATCCGTATCTCGTTCCGTTTTACAGAATGAGAAAGTGTTTTCGCGGTAACGACTATTTTTATTTTAAGGTCGGCCTGAGACGTAAGTTCACTTTCTGCGAGGATTTTTCGTTTACGCCTTCAGTGTTTGCCGAGGGCGGCAGTTCCCGTAATTTCGAGCGGGTTATAGGTAAAAGACAGGACGGCAGACACTGGAGCGACGGAGTATCGTCGGTATCGCTGCGTTTGGAGTTTTCGTGGCGATACAGCGATATGATGACGCTTTTCGCCTATGTCGAGCAATATGAAATTATAGGATCGGATGAGCGCCGCATCAACGGCGACAGCACCTATCGGTGTGCGCATAATGACTGGACGCACGGCGGTGTTGGTGTCCGATTGAAATTTTGATATTATATTAATCCGAGTTTTAATCAACCAATCAAAAGGAAAGAATTAATTATGAAGAAGATCGTCGCGGGATTTTTGTTTACGGCGGCCGTTCTGTTGTCGGTTACTGTCTCGGCGCAGGAAAATGCGAAGCAGGCTCTTTTGCGTATCGGCCTTGTCGACCAGTGCTCCCAAAAAGGTGTCGGCGAGAAATACATTTCGTTCGTCTCTCAGGGCGGATTTGAGCCTGTCGTTTTAAAGCACACGACGGATAAGGCGAAGATCGCGGAAATGGTCGCCGCGTGCGATTCGATCATTCTTTGCGGCGGAGAGGATATTGAGCCTTCGCGTTATAATGAGAATAATTCTCCCAAACTCGGCAAGGTTAATAAAGAGCGCGATGCGTGGGAATACGCGGTTCTTGATGAAGCGGTAAAAATGCGAAAGCCTATTCTCGGCATTTGCCGCGGCGCACAGATGCTCAACGTTTATTTCGGCGGAACACTTTATCAGGATCTGCCTACCGAATTCGAAGGGTGCGCGAGCGAAGGTCACAGGCTCGAAAATCAAGGTGAACATTCCATTACTGCCGTTCCGGGATCTCGATTTGCCGATTACGCGGGAAAACTTAAAATGACCGTCAATTCGCGTCATCATCAGGCCGTTAAAAAACTCGGTCGCGGTTTCAAGGCCACGGCGTACTCTCCTGACGGTGTGATAGAAGTCATCGAGAATACCGAATATCCCGCGATCGGAGTCCAGTTCCATCCTGAGATACTGGTGTGCGACAAGGGTCGGAATGAGTTTTTGAATCTTCTGCCGCGTCCGAGAGTTAAAGCGGGGCTTTATTGCGATAAGGGCAGCCGCGGCAAAAATGTCGTTTACTGGGCAAAGTTGCTTTCGGGCTCGCCCGATGTCGATGTGACGTTCCTCGACGGCAAGGATGTCCGCGAAGGCAAACTGAACGGCTTGGATATTCTCGTCATGCCCGGCGGCACGGGCTTCGGGCAGTATGACTCCATGCTTGAAGAGGGTGCGGCGAAAATCCGCGAATATCTGCGTAACGGCGGCAAGTATTTCGGCACATGCGCGGGTCTTGCGGTTTTGATGAATGAAGACAAGCGCATCGCGATTCTGCCCGTAAACCGCATCCGCGGGCACTATATGCGCGGCGGCGGCAATCTGCAGGTCAAATTCGACGAGAAGTGGGTTAAAGAACTTTCGCTTACGAACAACCTTTACTCGATTCAGTTCCATCACGGCCCGGTGCCCGTTCCGGGCAAGGCGGTCAAAGGCGTTAAAATCGAAACTGTAGGCGTTTCCATGAACGCCATCGACGAGAAGGGCAAAATGAACGCCTATCGCCGCGATTCGATGATCGGCACGGCGGCATTTCTTTACGCGACCGTCGACAAGGGCGAGATCATAGCGTGCAACTGCCATCCCGAAGGGCGCGAAATGACGCGCGATATAATTTCGGGCGTATTCGACCGTCTGACGGGCCGCCGTATTGTTATGCCGAAGTTTACGCATTTTCCTAAAGAGTTTAAGTTTAAGGCCACAGGCCGCGACTCTGTTCTTAAGGGCTTGGAAGCGCTCAACAAGATGCAATGATTTTAAGATGTCTTGACAGGGTTGAAAATCTGAAAAGCGATTTATCTTTTGAATCAAAATCAAAAGGTGGATATTCCAGCCAGAAAGTCTCTTGTCGGAAGACCTGATTTTGTGGTATGATAAGAAGCCGTTGCGGGGCAGGGATGAATGCCAGTGCCGCCGTGATAAAACAGATTTCCCGCGCAGGAGCGGTTTCGCGAAACCGTTCCCGCGGACTTGGGACGCGTCGGATGGAAGCCTGAGAAACTTCACCGGAAAGACGCAAAAGAAGGGTAACTGCCCTCATAATGCAGTTTCGCCTCCTTCGGTGTATCTTTCCGGGCTCTCTCAGGCGCCTCATCCGATGCACCGGAGGAGGTTTCCGTTTTCCGTCTTTTCCGGTGTCTGCCAGGGCGCAAGCCCGAGGGGAACGAGGCCGAGCCGTCCCGTGCCGCAGGAATGGTGATGCCGAGATAAAAAACGCGGAATGATGGAGGTGTCAATGGAAAGAATTAACATAGCAGGCGCATTTTTGGTTGCGTTGCTCATCTGCAATTCTGGGGTTGCGGAAACGCGTTGCGAATACGACGCTGACGGCAATGTGACGCGAGAGTCGTATTTCGGCGTGGACGGGAAGCCCGAGGCCGACAAAGACGGCATTTTCGAGGTTCGGACTGAATACGGCAAGGATGGAAAGCAGAAAGGGAAAACATTGATATATGCAGTCGCGGGCGTCAAGCCGACGCGCGAAGACGGCATTGCGGAAGAACGCTATGAATACGATGCGGACGGCAACCTGACGCGAGAGTCGTATTTCGGCTTGGATGGCAAACCCAAGGCCGACAAGAACGGCGTTTTCGAGGTTCGTAGGGAATACGACAAGGCCGGAAAGGTGATAAGAGGTGTGAGGATATATGCAGTCACGGGTGTCAAGCCTACGCGCGAAGACGGCATTGCGGAAGAACGCGCTGAATTCGACGAGAACGGCAATGTGGCAAGGGTGGCGTTTTTCGGCGTGGATGGGAAGCCCAAATCCGACAAGGACGGCGTTTTCAAGGTTCGGGTGGAATGCGATAAGGACGGGAAAATAAAGCGATATACGGATATATATGTAGTCACAGGCGTCAAGCCCACGCGCGAAAACGGCATTGCGGAAAAACGCGTTGAATACGACGCGAACGGCAACTTGACGAAGATGTCCTATTTCGGCCTGGACGGAAGACCCAAGGCCGACAAGGACGGCGTTTTCGAGGGTCGCTGGGAATACGACAAGGCAGGGAAAAAGAAAAGAGGTGCGATGATATATGCAGTCGCAGGCGTCAAGCCGACGCACGAAAACGGCATTGCGGAAAGACGCGTTGAATACGACGCGAACGGCAACTTGACGAAGATGTCCTATTTCGGCCTGGACGGCAAGCCCACACTTTGTTTGCCGATAGGCTGTGCAGAGATCCGTCATGAATATGACAAGCGCGGAAATAGAATCAGGGAGTCGTATTTCGGCGTAGACGGCAAACCGACGGCGGCACATTACAAAATTCGCATTGACGCA
>JAFXEU010000080.1 GCA_017520845.1 Kiritimatiellia bacterium
CTGCGTAGGGGGATCTTCGTCTCATCCCTCGCGCTCGCGGCGGGGTGTGTGAGCGTTCCAAAGGTGGACAATGCGCCGGTGGCGGCGCTTGACCTGAGCCGCTATCTCGGCGAGTGGTACGAGATCGCTCGGGTCGACCACAGCTTCGAGCGCGGCGTGGAGCAGGCGAAGGCGAACTATTCGCTGAAAGCCGACGGAACGATCGCGGTTGTCAATTCAGGAGTCAAGAACGGCAAGCAGAAAACGGCGATCGGCAAAGGCAAGACGACAGACACGCCCGGACTCCTGCGCGTCTCGTTCTTCGGCCCGTTCTACGCCGACTACCGCGTAATGATGATTGACGAAGATTATACCTACGCACTTGTCGGAAGCGGCGATGCGGACTATCTCTGGATTCTCTCGCGCACGTCTGGACTGTCTGAAACCGCGAAGTCCGAACTTCTATCCGAAGCCAAACGTCGTGGCTACGATACGGGCAAGTTGATTTGGGTAGAGCAGAAATGAACTTGTAATGCAAATGAGCAATTCAATATCGTACAGTTATCGGGATTTGTGGATGGTCGCCGTGCTTGTGTGCGTGGCGGTCGTGCTGGGCATCTACCCCGCCGACAGGACGGTGTGGTGCGTCGAGATGGTGTGGGCGGTCGGGCTGTGGGCGATTCTTCTCCTGACGCGCAGGAAGTTCCGCTTCTCCACGCCGGCCTACCTCTGCTTCTTCGTATGGACGATTCTTCAGATAGTCGGCGCGCACTACACGTTCGAGCATGTACCGATGGAATGGCTGATGAGACCGCTTGGGCTCGTGCGCAATCCCTACGACCGCATCGCGCATTTTGCGGTCGGATGGTTCGCATTTCCGCTCGCCGAGCTCTTCTTCCGCAAGGGCTGGGTGAAGTCCACAGGCTTTGCCGCGTTCTTCGCCGTCATGTCCACCGTCGCAATGGCCGGAATCTGGGAACTCGTCGAGTGGATCTACGCAGAAGTCGAAGGCGGCGCGGCGGGCGCGGCGTTCCTCGGCTCGCAGGGTGATGTATGGGACGCGCAGAAGGACATCCTCTGCGACACCCTCGGCGCGATTTGCGCGTCCACACACTTTCTCTGGCTTGTTAGGAGAGACTACTGGATTGTAAAAGGACCTGGTGGCATACCGATTTTGAATCCCGAAAACGACGCGCCAACGGCAATTTGGATACGTTCAAGAATGAAGCACCAGTGGATATGGGATATTGTTGGTGTTGCATTAATCATGTCGGTGATTTCGGCGATCATCGGCTTGCTTTGGCTTTGTGCGATTGGTATCAGGAATCTTGAGTCCAGATTTCTGTGGCCCGACGCATTGCGGGTAATTCCTGTGATGGACGCAAGCGAGCTTCCGATCCGTGATTTCAAGTGGGATGAGCTTCGGCTGGGGGATGTGACCGATTTTTGCTGCGAATGCAACTATATGCCAGGTGAGGAGTGGAGGTCGCCTATAGGAACTTGGCCAAGGCGGTCGTCTTTCGTAGAGGGATGCCGAGGGAAGGTTTTTCGGCAGGATTGACAGGATTATTGGGAAAGGATGTAAGTTTTAATCTTGTAAATCCTGTAAATCCTGTCCAAGAAAACAATGCGCAGGTTGACGGCAGAAGATTATGCGGTTGACGCGGTGACAGGTGCCAAGGCGCTTGTCGGCGCGTGGTTGTGCCGCCGACTGGAGGACGGAAGCGTCGTGCGGCGGCGCATTACCGAGACGGAGGCGTACTGCGGTGAGGAGGATACCGCCTGCCATGCGCACAAAGGGCGGACGGCGCGGACGGACGTGATGTACTCGCCTGGCGGCTGCGCCTACATCTATCTTTGCTACGGGATGCATGAAATGCTGAACGTCGTGACGGGGCCGGAAGGGCGTCCCGAGGCGGTGCTCATTCGCGGTGTGGAAGGTGCGGAAGGGCCGGGGCGGTTGACGAAACTGCTCAAGATCGACCGCTCGCTCAACCGCGAAGACCTCGTCCGCTCCAATCGACTCTGGCTTGAAAGCGACGGCGCGCGCGTCAAGTTCACCGCCGCCCCGCGCATCGGCATTGCCTACGCCTCCAAGCGCGACCAAAACCGCAAATGGCGCTTTACGCTTGTCTGAGGTTTTTTATGGTATAATGTTGCCCGTGAAACGAAAGGAGCCTGATACAATGAAGTTGTCGAAGAAGAACGCGGCCCGGCAACGGGTCCTGCAAAAGGCCATCGCGTCCGGCAAAACGCTTGGCGGACTGCTCGTCGGCCTCACCGCCGCGACAGTCGTAGGCGGATGCAAGGATCCCTCGCCCGCAAGCACGATGGGCAGTTATCCCAGGCCACAGCAACAGGCAAACGCCACGAGCGAAAATGTCGGTGAGTTTGCCACGGGGGGTGTCATTGTGGAGCCTAAACCTAAAACTCCGCAACCGAAGCCGAACGCCGTGCGGGAGAGGCGAGGCAAAGAAATTGTTCTTGGTGGTAAACCTTTGTCATTGCCGCCTTTGCCACAGGGCCAGTATCGTGTCAAGTATGGAGACACGTTCTCGAAGATTGCAAAGGCACATGGCACGACTGTCGCAGAATTGAAGAGGCTCAACGGTTTTGACGACGTGCGGGCAAACAACCTTATCGCGGGCGAGATCATCAAGGTTCCGCAGCCGAAGCCAAATACGGTTAACGAAGTCAAGGGAGGGCGTCGGCTCGCGGGCGAGATCATCGAGGTTCCGCAGCCGCGTGAAACGCCGCAGAAGTAGCCGTCATTGTCTATATGCGCTATCCGCAGCACATGACGCTGGAACTGACGGCGAAGTGCAACTTCCGCTGTCCGTACTGCTATTGCGTATGGCATGAATATCCCGCGCTCGCGAAGCCTGAACTGGATGCGGACGGCTGGAAGGCAATTCTGGACACGTGCGCGGCGGATGGCGTAAATGATATTCTTTTCACGGGCGGCGAGGCGTTGCTGCGGGACGATCTTTTTACGATCCTCAACTATGCGCGTCGCGTTTTGCCGCAAGCGCGGCTCTCGCTTTTCACGAACGCCAGCCGCCTCGACGAAAAGTTGATACGGCGATTCAAGCGGATGAACGTCCATCTCGCGACATCGCTCCAGGGGCTTGTCACCTACGGCGCGATGACAGGGACGCGCAGAAGCTACAAGCGACTGCTCACCGTCGTCGCAAGGGCGTCCGAGCTGAAGTGGCCGTTGGCGGTCTCGATGACGGTCACGAAGGCGAATCTCGACGAGGCGTCGGACATGTTCGTTGCGGCGGCGCTTTCGGGCGCGAGTACGATTCAGGTGGGGCCCGTGATTCTGGGCGGACGCGCCGTGTCGCACCGGGAACTGATGATATCCCGCGAGGAGTGGGAAGAGGTGAAGCGGCGCATTCGCGCGCTGCCCGACGCGCACGTTCCCTACACGTTCTGCGACGAGTTCATCTGTGCCTGTCGCGCCGATACGCCCAAGCATCTGCTCGAAAAGTGGTCCGCCCCGAACCGCAAGCCGTGTCCGGCGGGCAAGGCCTTCGGCGTCATCGGCCCTAACGGCCTCTACCGCACCTGCCTCCATTCTCTACCAAAGGGGTTCTGTCGGTGAAGAGACGAGTTTTGTTTGCGCGGGACGCGCCCTGCGGCGCAGGCGAAAGGAGTAGATGAAGTGAAGAAACTGACAAAGGCGATTCTCGTCTTAACCCTCGCGCTGGCGGGGGGGTGTGGCCGTACTCTTTCTGTCGCGCGTCCGAGGACGGTAAAATGTCCGGTGGTGTTTGTTCAGTCTGAAGTTGAACCGCAAGTCATAGCGATGACGTTTGTGTCAATGACCCGTCATGTTCACGTTAATTCCTTATTGTATTTATCAGGACGCGATGTCCTTTCAAAGTTGAAACTGTATGATTATAACGGTTGCCCTCCATTCCGAGACACGTGGTGCAAGATTGTCAGGGGAGGGCATCGTTTTTTGGGTGATATTGAGCAAAGGTGCAAGACGGAGGTTTCTGAATCTGAACGTGAAGACCGAGTAGTCTGGGCGACCTTTTATCGTAGTGACATAATGCCTGAATCGTATCCTATCAGCTTCGAACTTTACAAAGGGCTCATGGCCGATTTGCGCACATTCATAGACGATAACGTATCCATTGGGGACTGTCAAGGAATTGAATATCCCGTGGGATGCCGCTGGTTTGACGGCATCAAATGTCTTGGTACCGATGTCACTGCGGTTCCAAACGTGTCGGTGTTGCTGTCTGCAAATGATGGTACGGGCTTTTCTCCTGCATACGTCTTTTACAGGGAAGAGGCCAACAAGCCCGTAGAATGTCCGAGCTGGGCTTTTTTCCGTCTCTGGACAGGGAGTGTGAAATTGAAGAAAGGAATCACGATGGATGAATTCCGCAAAGAAGTGGAGGCTAAGATGTCTGAGTGTACAAAACTTTTCGATTCAGACTTCCACTGGGAGTTCAGATTGGTGTGTTGGGATTCGGCGACAAACAAGCTAGATTAGTCGGGTGAAGAATAGCTTGGGGGACTGTCTCCATTGGAGAAGAGTAATAGAAAATTGCGGTTAATACGATATTTTATTATGTTTTCTTATAGTGAGAATTTGCCGCGTGATTTTTAACCACGGAGTACACTTAAAGCCGGCTCGCTTGGAGCTCGCCGGACACCGAAAGGGTTACGAAAGTTGCCTTTGTATAAATCAACCATATAAATTCCGTAATGCTTTTCAGTTTTTTATATAAGCCTTCGGCATGGGGTCTGGGGTGCAACCCCAGATATAAACAATGATATAAGGTTGTAAAAGGGTGACGGTTGGATTGTGGGAAACTTTGGGCGAAACGTTAGTGAGCCCCTATGTGAACAACCATCGGAGTTTATAAAACTAAGCGCAGCGCAAAATAATAAACTCTATTTCTTCTTCTGTTAGAGTAGTAATTAACTCCGATCGGTTCCGATGAGTTTCGCTAACGCTTCACTTTAGGGGCTTCGCGCATTCTAACCGCTTATCAGTACGCTTTACTGTGTCATTTTTTTAGATGCCTTCGGCACTTGGGTATGGGGTTTGGGGTCCAACCCCAGAGATAAAAGATATAAAAAGATAGTGGACAGTCTGTGGTCGTATAGTGCGAAGCGAACCTCCGTGACCATTTCGGTGTCGCGCAAATTCGCCTGCGCCGAAGGCGTCAGGTTGACCGACGAACGTAGTGAGGAGCTTTCGCGTAGCGAAAGTCGCAAGAGTCCGAGCGCGTTTCCGTGGTGTCCGTGGTGAAAAAAACTATCGGATCGGGGATTTATTTGTCGGTGGATTTTTGGATGCGAGCGCCGCGCTTTTATTTTATGCGTTAAAGTGGTATAATTGATAACGATGAAGATGATGATTATTATTGCTGGGTTATGCATGGCGCTAAGCGGCTGTGTTGGATTTAGCTGGACCTCTAAGATTGATGACGGTGCGATCTATGAGCTTAATCGCGAAATGTACATCGCCGAGGAGGATGGCCTTATTCTTGTGGATGCGCGAACTGAACATCCCGAGTATTACACAATCAAGGGAACGCTTCCCGCAAGGACAAAACTTCAAGAAGCCGAAAAGATA
>JAFXEU010000081.1 GCA_017520845.1 Kiritimatiellia bacterium
TAAGTCGTCTTGACGACGTGATGAGCGACCTAAACGCGTCTCGCACGGCGAAAAACCTTATCCAGTGTCGCGAATCCCGAGCGCGAAGAACTTATGAGTTCGCGCGTTCGGCAAGACGATCTTTCCGGATGAAGCCGAAAGACAGACTAAACGAAAACTAAAGTCTCAACAATCGACTAACTTTTCGTTTACCCTTTCTAAGTTTCGTTTACTTTGGCAAACGGCGCTTATCGATCTACGATGCAGTCGATAACCATCGCGGCGAGAGCGAAGCCGAAAACGGCGCTGACCTGCACCAGGCTGCCGTATGCCCGCTTCTCTCCGACAGGCGGCGCATCTTCAGGCTTGAAGGGACTTTCGCGCGAATAGACGCACTGGAACTTCCTCGCCGGAAACTCACCCGTCTTACGGAAGCGCGATCTTAAAGACCTCGCGAGCGCGTCTCCCTTTACATCCCAAAACTCACCTTTCGTCACCGCGAACGGATCGCGCCTGAGCGCCGCGCCCATCGATGAAAAAAGATGCGTACGCTCAAGCTTCGTCACGTGCAGTATCAGGTCGGCCTTGTCTTCAAGCGAATCTATCGCATCGACCACGCAGTCGTAAGTCTGAAGCGAAAAAGAGTCCGCCGTCCCGCAGGAATATCTCTCGCTCATTATCTCAAGCTTGAGATCCGGATTGATCTCCTGAAGCCGCTTTTCGAGCGCGACGACCTTGAGCTCGCCGACCGTCTTTGAGCCGGCCATTATCTGTCTGTTCACGTTCGACGGCGCGACACGGTCGGGATCTGCGATCAGAAGCGTACCGACGCCGGTTCTGACGAGCGCCTCGGCGCACCAGCCTCCGACGCCTCCGACGCCGATTACCGCAACGCGGGAGTCGGCGAGCGACTTTACCGCCCTGACGCCGAGAGCCTGCTCCGTACGCGCGAACGCCGCCGCCGCGAATTCCTTTTCAGCCTTTTTTTTATCCACGGCTCAATTTCCGAAACGGGTGCCGTTCATTCCCCAAAGCTCGCCCTTAAGAACGATCTTTCCGTCCTTTTCAGAGAGAATGACATCAATATAGGCGGTGGTTCCGGTCAGATAAATGCGCAGTCTGAACGAGCCGTCTTCCTGCATCGCGCCCGAAGTCATCGCCTTCTGCTCGCCGATGATCGCGCCGAGAGTTTCCGCCTTCTGATTGTCGATGCGCATAACACCCTCGGTCCAACGTCCGACTCCGACGGGAATGTCGCTAAGTTCATTCTTCACCTTGAAAACAAGACGCAATTCGCCCGTTCCATCTTTGCGGTATAATTTCACGCTTTTTATGCCGCGGGAGTTTTTCGCCGCTTCGATCTCCTTGCCCAGAAACTTTTCGACGCCTTTAAGATCTCCCTTTACCGGCGCTATCTCAAGACCGGCAAGCCTCTTTTCAAGTTGCGCATAAGCTTCGGGATTCTCGGGTAGCGCTCCATCTTTAAGTTCGGCTAAAATGTAATCCCTTACGAGATTGATTTCTTTTTGCATATCACCAAGCCCGGCGTTGACGGAAACAACGAGATTTACGTCAGGATACACAAGCGTCAGCTGCCCCGCCGCGCCATCCGCGCGATAACCGTTGTTGCGACAGCGCCAGAACTGAAAGCCGTACCCCTGCTCCCAGTCACCTCCCTCTCCGAGCGCCTTCACGCCGACATTGCGCCATCCGCTGAACGTATGACGGGCCGTCGCAAGCTGAACCCATTGAGGATGGATTACGTTTTTACCTCCCCATACCCCGTTTTGGATATAACAAAGTCCGAAGCGCGCCATCTCGCGCGTCGTCATGTTCATACCCCAGCCGCCGCAGGCGATATCCTGCGGCGAAACGGTCGACCAGGCCTTCTCGATGCCGATTTTTTTGAATAATCTCTTATCGAGGTAATCCATCAGCTTCTCGCCGGATCGCTTCTCGACGATGGCCGCGAGCATATAGGTAGCATCCGAATCATACTTGAAGCCGCACCCGGGCTTCGTCTGAAGTTCCTTCTCCATAAAGGTACGGCCCCAATCGCCGAAGGTATGCACCTTATGATCCCACTTCGCGCCGACGTTCATCGTAAGCAAATCTCTCACGCGCATCGATTTCAGATTATCAGTCACGTTCGTAGGAGTCAACTCGGGAAAAATCTCCATCACCCTCTCGTCGAGATCGAGCTTACCCTCTTCAACGAGAAAACCGATCGCCGTAGACGTAAAGCTCTTCGAATGCGAATAGAGCATATGCGTCTCTTCGAGCGTATTGAACGGCTTCCAACTGCCCTCGGCGATCGTCTTTCCGTTGCGGACGATTACAAAACCGTGGACCGCGCCTGATCCGTTCCATGCGGCGAACGCCTTCTCGCACGCGTCGATCCAATTCAAAATCGAGCTGCTGGGAACGCCCTGAGACTCGGGCGTTGCGCATTCCATTTCAGCAGCCTTTGCCGAAATCATAAAACCGCCGGCCAAAATTACCGAAAGCGTTGCAGTAGTAAAGAGTTTTGTTTTCATAACGATATTATAATCTTTTAGATGGTGATATTCGAGAAAAACTTAAATCGACCAGCCGCCGATACCGAAGGCTCGGCACACTTCCGAGACGAGAATCGACAGCACCAGAAGCGGCGCGATGAACTTTACCATCACGATGTAGAAGTACTTGAATCCGACCGCACCGCCGTGGCGCTGGCATTCGGCGAGTATACGCTTGGGCGAAAGAACCCAACCGACAAAGTAGCATATAAGCGCGGCGACGACAGGCATTAAAACGGAATTCATCGCAAAATCGAAGAAATCCAAAGCCGGCATGCCAAACGGCTTGAACGCCTTCCACCGTCCGTATCCGAAGGCAGAAACGGAACCCAGGACAATCGCCCAAAGCGTAATCGCGAAAGTCGACGTCCTGCGCTTAATTTTAAAGAAATCGCATATCGCCGCGACACACGCCTCCGTCATCGAAATTGAGCTTGTAAGCGCTGCGAAAAGAACGAGAACGAAGAATAAAAGCCCGATATAAGGACCGACCGCACCCAGGGAGGAAAATACTTTAGGAAGCGTCTCGAACATCAGCCCCGGCCCCGCTTCAATCGCGACTTTACCGACTTGACCCGACGACGCGGCGAAAATGACGACGACGGGAATGATGATGAAGCCCGAAAGCACGGCGACAAACGTATCGGCGGCGACGATACGGACCGATGCGCCGGGGATTGAGTTTCTGCGCTTCATGTAGCTGCCGTACGTTATCATAATGCCCATCGCGAGCGAAAGCGAATAGAACATCTGCCCCATTGCGCCCAGGATAACTTTTCCGAAATTATCGCAGTTCGAAAAATCTGGAATAAGATAATACCTTATACCAGCTCCTGCACCGGGAAGAGTAACGATATATACGGCCAGGCCCATGGCCATCAGAAAAAGTATCGGCATCATTATGAGATTTGATTTTTCGATGCCGTTTTTAACGCCGAGAAGAATCACGGCCGTCACGACAACCGTAAAAATTACCATGCATACGAACGGATCCCACGGGGCGGAAATGAACGATGAAAAGAACTTCTCCGGATCAGCGAGCGTGTCGGGCGAAACGAATGCGCATTTGACGTACGCAATAAAATACTTTATAACCCAACCGCCGATGACATTGTAATATGGAAGAATAACGAGAGGAACTATCGTCGCAAGAACGCCGAGAAAACCCCACTTCCTGTACCCGAGCTTAGGGAAGACGGTCAACTGGCTTTGACGGGCATATCTGCCGAGCGCGATTTCGGTTATAAGAAGCGTAAAGCCAAGCGTGAGCGATAAAATAAGATATGCAGCGATAAAAACGCCGCCGCCGTATTTCGCCGCAAGATACGGAAAGCGCCAGAGATTCCCGAGGCCGATCGCCGAAGCGGCGGCCGCGAGGACAAACGCGAGCTGACCAGACCAGGATGCACGATTGTTTTCTTTCATAACCGAACAGACAAATTAACGGATCTTCAAAAAGAGAATCAGAAGAATAGGCATCACGACCAGTTGAAGAAGGATGAATCGCATAAGCACCTGAGCGTTGCTCCAGCCGAGATTTTTCTTGCAGTGGTCGTGAAGAGGGAAACGGATTTTACGGATCGTCGCGTCCTCTCCGATATTCATGCCGATTTTTTTGGCGATTCTCAAAAGAACGAGCTTCGCGAGCCCGCCGCCTCCATTGACGAGAACAACCGGAGAAAGCGCGAGAATCAGAAACGGATTACCCGCGATGAGAACAGCCGTGGCGACGAGAATTCCGAGGAATCTGCTCCCTGCGTCGCCCATCAGAATTTTCGAAGGCTCCGCGTTGAACCACAGATACCCGCCGAAGGCCCCGGCGACGATCATGACCACGACCGCCCACGACGCGGACATAGGGTTGCAAGGGATAAGAAGGTAATCCGCGACGGGTTTATAGCCAATAATAACATAAAGCATCACCGCGAGCATAACAAGCGTAATAAGTGTAAGAGATCCCGCCAAACCGTCGACGCCGTCGGAACAGTTCGTCGCGTTCATCGTAAACCACAGCAAAAATGCGGCTGACGGCACGTACGCCCAGAACGGAACGAAGAAAATCTCCTTGGTAAACGGAAGCCAAATTCCCATTACCCCGCCTTCCGAATGTCCCAAAAAGATAAACGCCGCTATAGCGATAGAGACAACCGCATCTAAGAGGCCCTTCTTAAGCTCGCCCCACGGCACCTGAGATCGGTCGTCCAGAAAGCCGAAAAGCATCGCAAAATAAATCGCAAGGACGCTAAGAGAATCCCAGAGCGACAGCGGCGCGAAAAGGACCATGACAGGCAACGCGACAAGCGTCACCACAAGACCTGCGCCCGTCGGCTTTCCGGCGGATTTCATGCCATCCTTGCCGAGAATGGCCTTGCCGTGATCACGCGGCAGGAGTTGCCAAAAGCGCGGCAGCAGAAATAAAGTTAAAAACGCCGCGAGAAATGCACCGATTGAAATGAGAAACAGATGCGATTGAAAAAGACGGAACGGGCCCCACTTATGCGTGAGACATTCTGAGAGGTAATATAGCATTTTTACTTTTCTTTCACTGCCGTCTGAACGACGGATTGAGAATCCTTTAAATTGCCCCGTATGGTATCATAATTCATCAATTAGAGCAAGACGATTTCTCCGGGGTGTGATTTTATTTCGTTGATTCATTTCCATTTTCATCAATAGAAATAAGCCTCGGTCCGGGGTGCTGACGCTCGATCTCAAAAGTTTATGTTCAGCATCATCACCTTTCACATCCGAAAGTCCTTGATTACACATACCGCACTTCTAAACTCTCATTGACCATTTTTCCAACTTTTGATACTATATGTACAAAAAGTTTTTCATTCTTGAGAGTTTTGATATGACAAGTATAATAAATAGACCTTTTTTTACAAATTGGCTCTCTAATTGGAGGGACAAGGATGTCATTAAAGTTGTTACCGGCATACGACGATGCGGGAAAACCACACTTTTGCGAATGTTTCGTGAAAAACTGCTCGCGGAGGGCGTAAACCAAAATCAAATCATTTCCATTAACTTTGAAGACCCTGATGTAGGAATATTCAGAACATTTGATGATGCCTGGAAGTTTATCCGTTCCAAAATGGATGATTCGCTCGACAAAATCTATATTTTTCTTGATGAAGTTCAGCAGGTTCCGGAATTTGAAAGACTCGTGGACGGACTTTTTGTCAAAAGCAACACGGATGTGTATGTAACGGGATCCAACGCCAAATTCCTTTCCGGCGAACTTGCGACGTTTCTGACCGGACGTTATGTGGAAATCTCGATGCAACCCCTTTCGTTCGCCGAGTATCAAGCCGCATTTCAGCAATTGCCCAAGTCCGAGGCGTTCGCCCAGTATATGCAATTTGGAGGTTTTCCGTTCGTAGCGACGCTTGGCGCGAACGAAGCCGCGCGCATTGACTACCTTTCTGCGATATTTGACACAATCATCTACAAGGATGCACTTGCCAGACTCGGTCTCAGGGATGGCGCGCTTCTTAAACGCATTGTCAGATTCATCTTTGACAATATCGGCAATCCACTTTCCGTAAACCGTATCACCGGCACACTCAAGGCGGAAGGAATCACCATTGCCGGAAAGACGATAGACGCCTACATCAACGCACTTTGCGAAACGCTCCTTGTATATCATGCTACAAGATACGATATTAAAGGTCGCAACTA
>JAFXEU010000082.1 GCA_017520845.1 Kiritimatiellia bacterium
AGTCCGTCGTACGTGTCGTTTGAGACGGCACTTTCGATGTATGGACTCATCCCCGAACGCGTGGACGAGACGATGTCGGCTTGTGCAAAGCGTGCGAAGCGGTATGCAACGCCGCTCGGGGCTTTCTCGTATCGTACGGTACCCGGGAACTGGTTCCCGATAGGGATTAGAACTCTGAATACTGGAGAAGGGGGCTTCCTCATTGCATCGCCGGAAAAGGCGCTTGGCGATTTGCTTATTGCAAGATGCAATCTGCGAATCTCGTCTCCCGATTCGCTCAGGTCGTTTCTGGAGGACGACATACGCTTTGATTTTGACGCGTTCGGAAGTCCGGACAAGGCGGTTTTGAAAGAAATGGCGGAGTGCGGGCATAAGCCGCTTTTGATGAAGGCATTGGAAAGGATGTTCACATGACACTCTACGATTCGATGGTAGAAAGTTACGCACCGCAGACTGCTGCAGAGCGGTTTGCCGTTCAGCAGGAGGTCATGCAGCTCATTGCGTTGGCGGGACTAGCAAGGGGGGGCTTCTTCGAGAAGGCGGCATTCTACGGCGGAACATGCCTGCATCTGTTCTACGGGATGGAGCGGTTCTCCGAGGACATGGATTTTTCCCTTCTCGAGCCAAACCCCTCGTTTGATTTTGAGTCGTACTTTCCGGCGATAAAGGAGGAGTTCGCTCTCGCGGGGAAGGAGGTGGAGATACAGTTGAAGCACAAGGGGCGGCCGTCGTCCGTGGAGAGTGCGTTTCTCAAGGAATCGTCCGAGGTGTTCAGGATCGGCTTCACGACGCAAAAGCAGATTAAGGTCAAGATCGAGGTTGACATTGAACCGCCGCCGGGCTTTTCAACAGAACAAAAGCTGTTGGTCAAGCCGGTGTCGCGTTGGATTCGTACCTATTCGATAGGCGATCTGTTTGCCGGAAAGGTCAGCGCTGCTCTTTTCCGTGCCTGGCGTACGCGAACCAAGGGACGCGACTGGTACGATCTTGAGTGGTATGTGAGGAATGGCTATGTATGCCATTTGGGGCACCTTGTGGAGCGGTGCAAGGAGTTCGCCCCCGAAATCGACCTTTCTTCGCGCGAAGCGCTCATTGCCGCGTTTAGGAAGCGCATTGCGACAATAGACTTCAAGGCAGCGAGCGAAGATGTCCGACCGTTTTTGAAGGATGCTTCCTGTCTCGACATCTGGAGTCAAGAATATTTCAATTCGCTTGTCGACATGATCAAGGTGGAGTTGTAGGTCTTTAGACAGGATTAACAGGATTGACAAGATTTAGAAGGGGCGTGAGCATGAAGAAAATAATACTTGTTGCGATTGCGGCATTTTGGAAAGCGCTTTCCTTGCTTGCCGGCGGCCATTTCTTCGTACGATGCGTTCGGTGGTCTTTGAACTGGGATTCGACAAAGCGCGATGTCGTCAACCTTGGCCGATGTGCTTTGTGGCTGAAGATGGAAATCGTCGTGGCGGGGCTTTTTGCGTTGACTGCTGGCATTGCGGCATTTTCGCCACGTTTTGCGTTTCCGGCGTGGCTTGCGACGATGCCAGATGAGACGGTCAGGAAGTGTCTTGATTTTATGGTTGACATGGCCGTCGCGGGATTCGTTTACTTTGCCGTCTGGAGTTTTGCCGACCGGTTAAGCTGCTTGGGAATGCGTTTTACTGTATATGATTGACTGTTGGCTGTGGGATTTGGTAGACTGTATGTATCATGAGGAAGAAAAGATTGCTGGCAATACTCGCGATAGGGGAGAGAAGCAGGGGCGAGCTCGCGTCAGAGCTGGGTATTTCGAGTCAGCCCTGGCTGTTCTGAGTTTACTTAAGTCCGCTGATGGCGCAGGGCTACATCGCGCAGACATTGCCCAAGAAGCCCAAGTCGCCACGGCAGCGCTACAGGCTTCTGCGCAAGGGTAAGGATGTCCTGGCATGATTACAACATATACAGTAAATCATATACAGAAGGGTCCCTTTTTACCACAAGGGACAAAAGAGACGGAAGCGGCTCAAGGGACTACCCCTTGGCGTCGCTTCCGTCTCTTTTCGTCGTTTTCGTCTCTTCGCACATTTAACCACGTAACCACGAAAGGAACCACAACCATGAAGAAACTATTCGCATTACTCTTGAGCGCGGTCGCGGCAAGCGCGATCCTCCCGGCGGTTGCGGCCACAATCGATCTCTCGACTGTGACTGGAGACACGACACTTGCCAACGGCGACATAGCCACAGGTGCGCTCTCCGGACAATTCAAGATTTCCATTGCGGACGGCGCGACCGTGACGTTCAGGGATGTGACTGTCAACGGCGTTGACAATGCCAGCTGCAAATGGGCTGGCGTCACATGCCTCGGCAATGCGACAATCGTTCTTGAAGGAGCGAATACTCTCAGGGGATTCTACCACTATTATCCAGGCGTTTATGTTCCTTCCGGCAAGACGCTCGAGATAAGAGGCAGCGGCTCTCTGGCGGCGCGCAGCAATGCGCAATTTCAACCAGAGCTGGGATCTTGGTCTAGTTCTGGCGCTGGCATAGGCGGCGGGTATACTCTGCCCTGCGGTAGCATCGTTATAAACGGCGGGACAATCGATGCCGTCGGAGGGGTGAATTCGGCTGGCATAGGCGGCGGGAGGGAGTCTACATGCGGCAATATCACCATCAACGGAGGAATGGTCGATGTGGAAGGCGGAAACAGATCCGCAGGCATTGGCTCCGGCTATTCTGGTTCATGCGGGAACATCGCCATCAATGGAGGAACAGTCAATGTACGTGGTGGTTACGGGGCCGCAGGCATTGGCTCCGGCGAGTCTGGTTCTTGCGGGAGCATTGCCGTCAACGGCGGTGTTGTGACGGCTGACCCCGGCCCTGTCGCCGCTACCGACCATGGAGGGACGGCCGGCATAGGCGCCGGCATCTTGGGTTCCTGCGTTTCCGTCACAATCGCCGCCGGTGTGCAATATGTCCGCGCATGGGGTAATGCAAGCAGTGGATACGAGGTAGTTCAAATAGGGGCGAACGTTCAAGCGACCTGCGGCGCTGTTTCGATCGATGCGAGTCTGCATGCTGCCATAGATGGACGGCGTAGTATGGTCATAATGCCAAAGAACGATTTTCGCCTTGAAAACCTTGAGGGAGGCATAACGATAGGCGACGGGGTGACCTTGACGGGCTCGGTCGGCAAGGATTGCACAATATGCATCGCCGACGGAGCGACGGTGACGCTTTCCAATGTATTCATATCCAGTATTTCAAATGCTTTTGGCGCGGGTATCACATGTCGTGGCGACGCGACAATAATACTCGACGGCTGCAGTTCAGTCTATGGACAGACCACCGGACACCCAGGCATCTACATTCCGGCAGGCAAGACGCTGAACATTGGCGGAAACGGCTCGCTTGAAGCGATCGCCCGAGGTTCCGCAGCCGGCATAGGCGGCGGCCTTGGTGGAGTCTACGCTTATGATGATATTGTCGTAAATGTGAATTGCGGCAGTGTCGTCATCGGCCCGGACGTCGCGCTTGTCACGGCAATTTGCGGCGGGAAGTGCGAGAATCCCATAGGTCCGGGGCCTGGCGGCACGGGAGGGACTGTCAGCGTGGCTGAAAACCTGAGCGATGTGACGAGCGGCACGACGCGCACGATTGCGGCGAAGATTCTGAACCTCGACACGCTGACGGGCGACGCGACGGCGCGAGACGGGTTCCTCGTGACCGGCACACTCGGCGGCAACTACAAGATATCCATAGCGGACGGCGCGACGGTGATGCTAAGCGGCGTGACGATCAACGGCACGGACAGCTCAAGCTGCAAGTGGGCGGGAATCACGTGCGAGGGCGACGCGACGATCATTCTGGAGGGCGCGAACACGGTCAAGGGGTTCCACAACGAATATCCGGGCATATTCATTCCAATGGACTACAGGCTTACCATCAGGGGTGAAGGGTCGCTCGACGCGAGCAGCAACGGCTGGGCGGCCGGCATCGGGGCGGGATTCAGGGAGAACTGCGGCGACATCTGCATCGAGGGCGGCAGCATAACGGCAAGAGGCGGATATTCCGCCGCCGGCATAGGCGGCGCATGGAACCATTCCTGCGGCATAATCGAAATTCTCCCGGGAGTAACAAAGGTCGTCGCGACGAGCGGCGGCGGGTGCGAATACCCGATTGGAGCCGGGGATGGCAGCAGCGGGTGCGACGGGGTGTTTGTGGCATCGGGCCTGCGCGACACTACGGTGGAAAGGACGCGCACGATACGGTCGGTATTCGTCAACCTTGGCGACCTCACGGGCGACTTCACGGCGGAGAACGGCGATGTCATGACAGGCGAGACGAAGTACAGAGTTGCCGTTCCGGGCGGGGCTACGGTGACGATCAACGGAGTTGCGGTTACGGGCGGTGGCGGTGGCGCGGCGGATGCGCCGACGTTCGCGCAGGACGGGGAGTCCGTCGTGACGAAGTTCACTCAGGGTTCTGGCGGGAAGTGGACTGTCACTGCGTTTGCGGAAATGGAAGGCGATTCCATCGGTACTCAGGTCGCGGACGGTCAGATAAAGGTCTATTCCGCCAGCACGGTCGAGGGGCTTAAGACGGCCTCGCCGATGACGAGCGGCGTGGCAGTGAAGGAGAAGAAAAGCGCGGTAAAGGCGACAATCGAGGTGACGCCGCCCGGCAGCCCCGCCCGGCAGTTCTTCAAGGTCGAGTTCGGGGAGTAGGAACGCATTGAAAACATGGCATCAAATCCCCGCCGGCGATGTGGGGCGGCAGCTGGGCGGAATAGCCTGAGGGACTGTCCCCATTGGAGAAAAGTGATAGAAAATAGCGGTAAATTCGTTGTTTTGATGTTATTTTGGGAATGATGAGTTTTTTGCCTTCAATAGTAGGCTTCACTTTACAAATCCGTTGATTTGGTCGCTGTAGATACGCACGAACTTGGGGTGATGTCCGAAGTTGGATTTGCTTTTTAGCTACTACGCAGGGGCGCATTTTTCTCGCGGATATGCGCGGATAAGAGCATCTTTCTTGCGCATGAGCGCGTGGATTTAGCGCAATGGCGCGAGATTTACGCGGTAAGACGCGGGAATCGTGCGCAAGTGCGTGTTATTTACCAGGAAATTCGCGAGGGGGCGCGAGGCGCGGCGAAAGGGGTTAGTAGGGAAATTAAAAGGCTCTGCAAGGGAAAAGTCGAGTCCTTACTAGGAAAAGTAAAAGTCCTTACTAGGGAAGGCTCGAGTCATAGGTATGACTAGGGGTGAGTCATAGGTGTGACTAAGGGGGAGTCATAACTATGTCTCATTTTGGGCGGTAAGTGTATCGTAGATTTAGGTATATCTATGGCTATTTAGTGGTTAATCCTTTGTGTAAGAGAGGGGGAATGAGGATGGTTGGATGCGAGCGCCGCGCTTTTATTTTACGGAGTAAAGTGATATAATTTTCGTTACCTGCAATCTAATAATGTTTTTACTCGATATGATTAACAGAAAAACTTTTATATGCGGAATTTCGTCCTGCGCCTCGTTAGCCGGTATCGGTTCTTTAAATTCGATTTTGGGCGCCGAGAAAGCTGATGATGTCAATCTAAACAACCCGTCTGCCTCTTTTAAGTTCGGTGATGATGATGCCGTTACCTTTTTTATGATAGCCGACTGGCACCTTAGAATGAAGGATAAGCCGCCAAGCACTGTAATTGTTGACAAATTAGAAAAGAAAATAAAAGCGCTTAACGCGTCATTCGTCGTCCTCTCGGGCGATAATGTAAACACGCGTGAAAATACGGTTGAAAAATTCCCGATACTTATGACGCCTTTAGTCGAGGCTCTTAAGCGCACAAATACGTCACTCGCCATTACTTTCGGTAATCACGATTCCGAACACGCGCCTGATGATCCGGCGTATTTCTCGCGTCAGGCTCAATACGATTGGTTTAAAAAGCAGTTAGGCGATTTGTTTATTGATTATGATATACCGGAACTTACAGGCGTCGGTACGGGCGTTATAAATATTTATGCTAAAGACATTAAAAAACCGTCCTTTAAGGTATATCTCGCTGATTCAGGATCATACGTTAGGTTTAGAGAAGATGGCTCGCCCATTCCGAGCAGCGGTTGGGACAATCCTCACAGCGATCAGATCGCATGGTATATGAGTGATTCGGACGATAAGGTTCCTCATCTCTGGATTCAGCACATAATTGTACCCGATATCATCACGAACGGAGTTTTCGAAAAAACGGAAGAGCAGGGCAAGGGAATAGTTAAAGGCAGAATAGATAAGAGTAACCCCGGAAAGCTTTTCAATGTAAAACCCGTAGCCTCTAAGCTTCTCGCGGGTCAGGTTCGCGAAAGTCCTTGTCCCCCGCAATGGTCGGTATACGAAAATAAAGAGCATACCGTTAATGGAGTTACTCTTTATGAAGCCTGGCGCAAGTCAGGCTCAATGAAAGGCGCGTTCTTCGGGCACGACCACTCCAATTCGTTCGACACAATCGACAACAACGGTATGCGTCTGGGCGCCACCGCGATTTTCAACTGGGGTCAGGTAAGGGTCTTTAAAATTAAGGCCGACGGCGCTTACACAACTTATATGTCTAAGTTGTAAAATGGTTTCACCCCACCGCTCTCACCTCACCAATGGGGTCCGACCCTCGAATTCCAACGGTTGGTAGCCGGTGGGAGTTATGGTATAATGTCGCATACAGAAAGGAATATGACAATGATAAGACTTAACTGCTTTTTTCAGGCCAAGGAAGGCCGCTTTGAAGAGGCTCTCGCCGCCGCGAAGGACCTGACCGCCGCCTCGCTCGAACAGGACGGGTGCATCGCGTACGATGTGTTCGCGTCCGCGACGCGCCCCGGCATTCTTCTCTTTTGCGAAACCTGGCGCGACGAGGCCGCGCTCGCCGATCACTCGGCATCCGAGCCGTTCGTCAGGAACGTCGCCGTGATCAACGACTGCGGCGAAATGAAAATCGAGAAGTTTCAAATGTGATGGGCTTCGCGCTTTACTATTGCTTGCTTGCTGCTTGCTATGTATAAATGCGGCCACGGATTTGGGCAACCGTGCTCCACTTTTGATATGGTCGATTTCTGCGTCCTCTGGACCCGCTCGCCAATCTTTAGATTTGGCTCGGGGTCGAGTCCTGCATAAATCGGCTCATCTAAAAAGTATGCGCTCAGCGCACCCGCTTGCGCGCACTGCTCTAGCGACCTGCTTCGCAGGCTCGACTTCGTCTCGGCAGATACCTACGGGTTCTCGCTTCGCTCGAAGGTTCCCTCCGAAAGCTTCGCTTTCTGCGGTGCATCTCAGCAACATCCGCCGCGATATGTAAAGTCACGGCAGGAAATGAAGAATAACAAGATTGTGGTTATTGCTGTTGTACAGTATGAATAAAAGCAAATGGGGACAGGTGGGGGATATTCCAGTCTGGTTTAACGTTTGAAGGCGGCGGAGTAAAATGATATAATTTAACGATGTTGTTATCTTGTGCGGTTTTCAGCCTCCGCCGTATTCTTTCAGAAAGGTTTAATATGAAAAAATTGACGCTCTTTAGCCTGGCCTGTATGGTTGCTTTTCTGTCTTCAGCGGCAGATTCGGCTCCGAAACGCGGCAGGCTGTGTTTGACGTTCGACGACTGCCACTGGAACGGCTGGGTTGCGGCGATGCCGATTTTTGAGAAATACAACGCCAAGGCGAGTTTCTTTCCGCACAGCGCTTTGAGCGCGGGCGCGCTGAAATGCATGAAGAAGCTTCATGACGCAGGGCATACCGTAGGGCCTCATACCGTTCATCACCGCATGGCTACCGATTACGTCAAAAAGAACGGATTCGAGGCTTTCTGGAACGATGAGGTCGCCCCTCAGATGAAAGCCTACGCGTCGGTCGGTATCGTTCCTGAAGCTTTGGCTTTTCCCAACAACGCGAGCAATCCGGAAATAAACGCGCAGCTCGTCTCCCGCGGCATTAAACGTCTGCGCGGCGGGCTGCCGAAGGCGCGGCCTCACGATCCGAAGGGGCTTAAGCGCAGCGGGCTTGTGCCGTTCGAAAAGCTCGATGCGATGTATATGAGCGAAGCGGCCGTCGCAACCAATTCGCTTATGCGCGGCGTCGGTATCGGTACTTATTACAACACCGACATCGACGATCTCGTCAAAGGAATCCGCAGAGCGGCCGCCAACAACGAGACGATGGTCCTCTATTCGCACGATATTTCGAAAAAGCCCAGCGGCATCGGTATGAAAACCGAATGGCTCGAGGCGATTCTAAAAGCCGCGAGCGAAGAGGGTATGGCGATCGTCGGTTTTGACGATCTGCCCGATTCCGCGGCAAAGAAATGATTTTTACCGAGTTTAAGTCTCATTAACCCCTAAAAGGAGTTTTACGATATGAAAAAGAGTTCCGTTATGATGTGCGCTATCGCCGCCGCAACTGCCGTATTCGCGGCTAATATTCCCGATTACACGACGCTTATCGCGCATCGCGGCGAATCGATCGATGCGCCCGAGAATACGCTCCCGGCGTTCAAGACGGCCGTGGAGAGAGGTTTCGGATTCGAATGCGACATTTATCTTTCCAAGGACGGAAGGGTTTTCACGTTTCACGACAGGGATTTAAAGCGTACTACGGGCGGGGTGAACACCAACCGCTGCTGTGATGTTACGTGGGACGAGGTTTCCCGTCTCGATGTCGGAAACTGGGGAAAGTGGAAGGGATCCGAGTTCGCCGGTACGCGGCCCGCTCTTTTGGAGGAGGTTTTGGATCTTGCCCGCGACGGTCGCAAAATCTACGTTGAAATAAAGACCGGGCCTGAAATTGTTCCTTATGTCAAAAAGGTATTCGCCGCCCAGAAAAAAGCCACGCCGGAGAATACGCTTTTCATTTCATTCAACATGGAATCTTGCAAGGCCGTCAAGGAGGCCATGCCGGAATATAAGGTTTACTGGCTCGTAAGCTCGAAGGTTCCGCCGATTGATAAAAACGGGAATGTCATCGCCAACGGTAAATGGCGTCCGATAACGCCCGAAGAGGTTATCAAGGTTCTTAAGGATACGGGGGCCGATGGCGTCGACATCAACTTCAAGCGCGACATCATAACGAAGGAGTTTATCGATAAGGTCAAGGGCGCCGGATTCGAGTTTCACGTATGGACGATTGACGATCTCGGAGCGGCGGTCGTCGCTTTTAACCGCGGAGCCGACACGGTGACTACCAACCGTGCGCTTGAAATGCGCAGCGATTTCAATGAGGTTTTGAAAAACGTAAAATCGAAGGATAAGTCCTGCGGAGGCTCGTGCAGGTGCAGGTAAATTTCATGATTTAAGTTTCGCTGGCGTAAATACGGCAAAATATGGTATAATTTTAAATAAGTTGATTAAAATAACACCGAGGTTAAAAAATATGAAAATCACTTTGATAGCCAATAATAACGGTTCTTTGCTCAAGTTGTGTTTTACCTCCGAAAAGGTAATCGGTATCGGTCGCGATATCGGTAATACCATTGCGCCGTTGTCGGCGGAAGGTGTTTCGCGTAATCACGCGAAGATTTTTGAAAAGGACGGCAAGTGGTTTCTTGAAGATCTCGGCAGTATGAACGGTACCTATCGTCTCGGTCAGAAGGTGGAGGGTACTGTCGAGCTCGCCGTTCGCGATATGCTTCAGTTCGGTAAATTTATCGTTTCTGTCGATGAAATCGAAGGTGATAAGGCTGTTGCTCCCGAAGCGGCTCCTGCTGCGGCTGTTCCTCCGGTTGCAGATGCCATTAAGCCAGCTGCCGCTCCTGCGGTTGAGTCCGCGCCCGCCGCTCCTGTCGCCGCTCCTTCTGCTGAGCCCGCTTCTGCTGTTGTTGCGGCCGCCGCCGCGACTCCCACGACGGCGCTTCGTCGTCCTCAGTTGCCTTCGATGAAGTCTGGTCTTAAGCTTCCTCCGAAGCCTGGTCTCGGTGCCGGTCTTAAGCTTCCCCCGAAGCCCGGGTTGGGCGCCGGTCTTAAGCTTCCCCCGAAGCCCGGGTTGGGCGCAGGTCTTAAGCTTCCGCCCAAGGCTCCCGCCGCTCCTGCCGCGCCTGCCGACGGTGTGGCCGAGCTTACTCCTGTTGAATAAGTTTAATTAAGATTTTAGAAGGATATTAAAAATGAATATCAAAACGATTCTCTTTTCATCCGCTATCGTCGCGTTGGCCGGATGCTGCAATTTACAGAAGTGCTGTTATGACTGCAAAGATCCCGTTGTCGGAAACTGGGGACTTAAGCTTCCTTATGACGGTATGAGCGCCGGCTCGATGATCGTTGAGCGCGATGCCGAGGGTAAGGCTTCCGCTCTCGTTCTCTGGCGTTGGGCATCGCCGACTCCCGTTAAGAATCTTGTCATCAATGGCGATGAATTCTCTTTCGATCATCCTTGGAAGTTTAAGGTTGAAGGTAAGGTCAACGGCAATAAGCTCGAAGCTAAAGTTACCAATAACGATGGTACAGATGCCGGTAAGCTTACCGGTTGGCGCAATCCTCCGGTTTGCTCAAAGGTTTCAACAAAGGACGCTAAGTTCGGCGAGAAGATTGATCTTCTTAAAGACGGTCTCGACGGCTGGAAGTCTATGAATCCCGAGTCCAAGTTTGCCTGGAAGTTCAAAGACGGTGTTCTTTCCAACAACCTCGGCCGCAAACCTGACGGAAAGTGGAATCACGGCGGCGCCAATCTTATGACCAAGCGCTGCGACTTCTACGACTTCAAGCTCGAGTATGATGTCCGCGTTCCTAAGGATTCAAACTCCGGCGTCTATCTCCGCGGCCGCTATGAGATCCAGACGATCGACAGTTACGGTAAGAAAGTCGATTGCCACAACATGGCCGCGTACTACGGTCGCGTAACTCCCTCGGTCGCGGCCGAAAAGCCCGCCGGCGAGTGGCAGCACGTTTCCGTCGTACTTTATAAACGCCACCTCACCGTCGTTCTCAACGGCAAGACGATTATCGACAACGCTCCTGTCGTCGGCGTCACGGGCGGTGCCATCGACGCGAACGAGTTCGTCCCCGGACCTCTTTATCTCCAGGGCGATCACTCCGATGCGGATTACAAGAACATGTATCTTTATCCCGTCATCAACTGATCGGATCTGAACTATGCGAAAAACGCTTCTTGTCGGAGTTCTCTCGCTTATGGTCTCGCCGCTTTTCGCAGCGAGACCTGTTGCGGCTTGGGATGTTGTGCCTCATCAGCGCGTTGACGGAACTTTTACCGCCGGCGTTGTTGCGTTTCACGATAAGGCCGTAAAGGTCGAGTTTACGATTAACGGCAGGAAGTTCGGCAAGCCGGTCGACGCGCCGACGCTCAACCCGAGAACGGGCGTTGAGGAGTTTGTTCTGTCGTTCCCCGCGGGTAAACTTTGCGAGAAACTCGGCGACAGGGAGTATACTCTCGGAGCTAAAGTCTTCGTCGAAGGCGATAAGTCTTACGAATTGCCCGCGCTGACGATCTATGCCAATGCAAAGGGTACCCTAGGGTCGAAGAGAATAATATGGGCCGATTCTGAAAACGGTAATGAATTCGCTGCCGGCGATCAGACTTCTCCCGTTAAAACGCTTGCCCGCGCAATCAAAATGGCGGGCGACGGCGGAACCGTTTACCTTAAGAGCGGCACATACAATCTCAGAAGTCTCGGTGGCGGGTTTGACAGAAAATACTGGACGCTTATCACGCCCGCGCCCGGTGTCGAGCGCAGCAGCATTAAACTTATGTCCGGTCGTCCCGGAACCGATAAGCTTCATTTAAAGAACCTTAATCTTTACTGTAATATAGATGCTGAAGAATACGGATCGATTTTCATGGGTGAAGGAGGAAAGACCTCTGCCTGGTTTGACAACTGCAATTTCACAAATCTTAAAGGCCGCCATACCGGAGAGGCGTATCCTGTCGGCAATAAGCTTGTCGCATACGTAACGGGAGGTGCGACCTACGAAATGACGACCGGTCCCGCCGCTGTGATTATGCGCGCTCATACCGTCAAGTCCGTCGCCAAGAATCCCGTTCCCGGTTCTTCGTCCCTTATCGTCAATTGCACGATCGATGATGTGAAGCCTCTCGACAGCGCTTCATCCGTCGAGGCTTTGACTTCGATCGCCCAGTATCCCGATTGGTCCGGCGATTTGATCGTTTACGGGCTTAAGTCGTCGGGAATAGCCTGTCGTGTGTTTTCTTTCCGCAGATTGAAAGATTCCGCCTTCGTAAACGTTTCTTTCGACGTCGTTACGCCCGAAGGCGTATATTCCAGCATTGCGGACGAGACGGAGAATGTTCTTTTCGAGAACTTTTCGCTTCCCGGACAGGAGATTAAATTGGCGCTTTCCGAAAACGGTCGCGGCGATTTCAAGCCTACCGACGTCGTTATGAAAAAATGCGAGCTTGGAGTGGTGAGCGGATGTAAAACATCAGACGGCTCCAAGGGATTTGATTTAAGAGATTCAAAAGTCAAGTTGATCAAGAAGTGACGCTTGACGATTTTCAAGGAGAAAAATGAGCGAAATCAGCGAACAGCAAAGAAGGCATTCGGCGGCCCACATTATGGCGCGCGCCGTTTCTAACGTATTTGAAGATGTGCAGGTCGACATCGGACCTGCGACGGACGAAGGCTTTTATTACGACTTCGATCTTCCCCACCGTATTTCAACCGACGACTTCGCGAAGATAGAGGCAGAAATCGCGCGTCTTATCGCGCTTGACGAGCCTTTCGTCAAGAAGGTCGTCACCCGCGCGGAATGCGAGAAGCTTCTCGAAGGTCAGAAGTATAAACTCGAACGCCTCGCCGATATTCCCGAAGGCGAAGATATTTCGACCTACACGGTCGGCGATTACGTCGAAATGTGCCGCGGACCTCACGTCGAAACGTCTTCTCAGATCGGCGTCGTCAAGCTCGTGCGCGTTGCCGGCTCCTACTATCGCGGCGACGAGAAGAACAAGATGCTTCAGCGCGTCTACGGCATCGTCGCCAAGGATCAGGCCGAACTCGACGCGATTATCGCCCGCGAAGAAGAGGCCCGCAAGCGCGACCACCGAATTTTAGGCAGGCAGCTCGAGCTCTTCACGATTACGGAATCCGTAGGCCCCGGCCTCGTTCACTGGCTCCCGAAGGGCGCTCGTATCCGTGTCGCGATTGAGGAATATTGGCGCAGGAAACATTACGACGCCGGTTACGAGATCGTTTATACGCCTCATGTCGGCCGCAGCAATCTTTGGCAGACTTCCGGTCACCTCGGTTTCTATAAAGAGGGTATGTTCCCGTGTATGAAGGTTCAGGAAGGCGACGGAAACGACTCTTACGTCGAAGAGTATTACGTAAAGCCGATGAACTGCCCGTTCCATATTCAGATATATCAGGCAAAGAAGCGCAGCTACCGCGATCTTCCTATGCGCATGGCCGAACTTGGAACCGTCTATCGCTACGAGAAGGACGGCGTCCGCCACGGTCTTTTCCGCGTAAGGGGCTTTACCCAGGACGATGCCCACATTCTCTGCACGGCAGATCAGATCGTACAGGAGATTAAGGATACGGTCCGTTTCGCCAAGGATATGCTCGGTCGCTTCGGCTTCCATGATATTCAGGCGTACCTTTCGACCAAGCCCGAGAAGGCCGTCGGTGAGGAGAGTCGCTGGGAGCAGGCCACTCAGTCGCTGCGCGATGCGCTTGAACAGGAAGGTCTTTCATACGAGGTCGACGAAGGCGGCGGCGCTTTCTACGGTCCTAAGATCGATATGAAGATTAAAGACGCTCTCGGCCGTCCGTGGCAGCTCGGCACGGTTCAGTTCGACTTCAATCTTCCTGAGCGATTCGATCTCACGTACGTCGGCGCCGACGGTAAGGATCATCGTCCCTACATGGTCCACCGCGCGCTTTTGGGCTCGATCGAGCGCTTCTTCGGAATTCTTATCGAACATTACGCCGGCGCGTTTCCGCTTTGGCTCGCTCCTGAGCAGGTTCGTGTTCTCCCCGTCAGCGACAAGGCTCTCGGGTATGCCGAGAAGGTTCGCGCCGCGCTCAAGGCCGAAGGTTTCCGCGTTGACGTCGATGTCGCTCCCGACAAGCTCGGCGCGAAGATCCGCGAGGCCACGCTCCAGAAGATTCCGTTCCAGGTCGTCGTCGGTCCCCGCGACGAGGCGGCGGGCACGGTTTCCGTTCGCTCCCGCGCAGACGGTGATCTCGGTGCGATGACGATTGCAGACCTTGCTAAGCATCTTAAAGAGAAGGTTGAAGCCGCGTCATAATGCGGCTTTATTCAAGGCGCTATGAAAAAGGGTCGTTTTATCACTTTTGAAGGCGGCGAAGGCTGCGGTAAATCGACCCAGATCAAGCGCCTTGAATCTTATCTTAAAGAGAAGGGTGTTGAGGTTCTCGTTACCCGTGAACCCGGCGGTACGCGTCTTGCGGAACTTATACGAGGGCTTCTGAAAGACGAGAAGGATGATCCTCCGTGCGATCGTGCCGAACTTCTTCTCTTTCTCGCTGCCCGCGCTCAGCTTGTGAAAAATGTGATTCTTCCGGCGCTTGAGTCTGGCGTGTGGGTATTGAGCGACAGATTCAGCGATTCCACTTTTGCATACCAGGGATATGGCCGCGGGCTGGATCTTGAGATTCTCAAGATTGCCAATGATTTCGCATGCGATTCTCTTAAGCCCGATTTGACGCTTCTTCTCGATGTTCCGCCAGAGGTCGCATCGGCGCGTATGCGTAAACGTGAGAAGGAGACAAACACTGAGGCCGACAGAATCGAGCTTGCGGGCGATGAGTTTCACCGTAAACTTCGCGAGGGTTTTCACGCTCTCGCCGCGGACGAGAGCGATCGTATTCACACTATTGACGCGTCCGGTACGCCGGATGAGGTTTGGGAGGCGGTATGCAGGTCTCTGAAGCGTTTAATCTGATTTCCCGCGCCGTCGATTCTGGTAAGCCCGCCCACGGATATCTTCTCTGCGGTGATCTTCGCGGCCAATGCGATGTTTTAACCGATAGGATTTTAAGAAAACTTTTTCCCGATGAAATCTCCCAGGTCGAGAAGCATTCCCATCCCGATGTCGCATGGCTCGAAGCCGAAGGGAAAAGCCGCACCATCCATGTAAAATCGATGCGCGAGAAGATCGTCGCGCCGATGTCGGTTACCGCGTTTTCCGGCGGATGGAAAGTCGGTGTGATAATCGGCGCCGACAGGATGGAGACCGAGGCCGCCAACGCTTTTTTGAAAACGCTCGAAGAGCCTCCGCCTAAAACCCTTTTTATTCTCCAGACCGATTCTCCCGACGCGATTCTTCCTACGATAATCTCGCGTTCCCAGCGCGTAGATCTGCCGCTTTCGGAGGGTGTTTTGGAAGGTGATGCGTATGAGGACGTCCGCGAGGTGATGGAAGAGGTCGTTTTGTGCGAGACAGTGTTTGAACGGGCTCTTGCGGGCAGGCGTCTCGCCGAAATTCTCTCATCTCTTAAAGACGAAGCCGAGGATGAAGATGTTGCAATCGTCCGCAAAGCGTTTTACAAAACCGTCGCATCGTTCGTACGGCGCGGAATGTTGAACGGCTCGGTACCGCTTTTCAAGGCTTTTCGCAATCTCGAGGCGGTCGAGACGGCGTACCGCCAGAGCGAGAAGTCGATGAACGACGAAGCAGTTCTTTGCGCGATGATGGACAGGATGGCTTTTAAATGAAGTTCGCGCTTTCAACCAACTGGTGCAACCGTAAGTACGATTCCGGCGAAGAAATCGCCGATAAAGCTTTAGCTCTCGGATTTGAAGCGTTGGAACTTGGTTTCAATACAACTGACGCTCAACTTTCGGGATTTATTAAAAGGCTTGACCAGATTCCCGTCGAAAGCGTTCACGCGTTCTGTCCCGTGCCGCTCTCGGCGCCGGATGGAAGTCCCGAACTTTATTCGCTCGCGAGCCCTGACGAGAACGAACGCGCAATGGCGAGGATTTATCTTTTAAAAACGATCGATACCGCCTCGGATCTCGGAGCAAAATCGATTGTTCTTCATGCGGGACGGATTCCGCTGACGACTTTTTTTTCGAAAAAGCGCGATTCTCATCTGCTGCGAGAGACGCTCATAGCGGCAAAGGGCGATACGCTCAATCCCAAATACCGCAAAGCCTTAAACTCTGCGCTCTCGGCACGTAACAAGAGGGCCGCGAAGATAACCGATCTCTTTTTAAGAGAGCTCGAATCGATAACGCCAGTACTTGAAAAAAGGTCGCTCCCGATAGCTTTGGAGAATCTTCCGTTTTTAGAAGGTTATCCGAACGAGGTTGAAACGCTCGATATCGTCACGAGGCTATCAGGTTCGCGCGTCTTCGCATGGTACGACACGGGCCACCACCGCGTCAGAGAAATGCACGGATGGATCGATGATGCCGCAAAGGAAGCGCTTGAGAAACTTCAAGACGCTTCTCTTATCCGCGGTATGCACATAAACGATGTCAAAGACTATTACGACGATCATTTCGCTCCCGGCGGGGGCAGTGTCGATTTCGCCGCGTTGTCGTCGATGGCCGCGAAGGCCGAGCATATCGTTTTCGAGCCGAAAAGCCACGTCTCCGAGGAGTCGCTTAAAAAAGCGCTCGCGGCCGATATTTTCGGCGGTCGAATTTGACTGAAGCCCGGGGGCCGTCAGTGCGCCTCGAGCCAGTTCCGGCCGACGCCGATATCGACATCGAGGGGAACGCCGAAGTCGATGGCCGAGGTCATCTCGCGCTTAATAATAGCCTTAAGTTCGTCGACCTCTTCGATCGGCGCGTCGAATACGAGTTCGTCGTGAATCTGAAGAACCATCTTCGATCTTAGTCCCGCGGCGGAAATCGCGCGCTCGACGTTGACCATCGCGACCTTTATGAGATCTGCGGCCGAGCCCTGGATCGGCGTATTTATCGCATCGCGCTCCGCCGTCTGCCGTGCCGTAGCGTTGCGCGAGTTAATGTCCCTCAAGGTGCGTCTGCGGCCGAGAATGGTCGTCGCGTATCCTTTTTCGCGGGCGGTCGCGATCGACTTATCCATGTATTCCTTGATTTTCGGATAGAGTTTGAAATACGTGTCGATCAGTTTCGCGGCCTCAGCGCGGGAAATTTTAAGGCGTTGCGAAAGGCCGAAAGCCGAAATGCCGTAGATGATGCCGAAGTTGACCATCTTGCAGAATGATCTCTGCTCGTCGGTAACGAACGCGGGCATCACGTCGTAGACTCTCGCCGCCGTGTCGCGGTGGATGTCCTCGCCGTTTCTGAACGCCTCGAGCATAGCCTTGTCGCCGGAGAACGCCGCCATGAGCCTGAGTTCGATCTGGGAATAGTCGGCTGAAACGAGAACGTGTTTTTCGTCGCGAGGGACAAAAGCCTTTCGGATAAGCTTTCCGCGAGAAGTTCTTATAGGGATGTTCTGGAGATTGGGATCGGAAGAGCTTAAGCGGCCCGTTTCGGTAAACGCCTGCGCGTATGTCGTGTGGACGCGGTTATTCTCGTCAATAAGCGTCGGGAGTTTGTCCACATAAGTCGATTTAAGCTTTGTGCAGGCGCGGTATTCGAGAATCTTCGGAATGATCGGATGGGCGGAAGCGAGTTTCGAGAGCGTTTTCTCGTCGGTCGAATAGTTGCCCATCGAAGTCTTTTTAATCCCGTCGGTCGGAAGTCCCAGCTTTTCAAACAGAAGAACGCCGAGCTGCTTGGGGCTGTCGGGGTTGAATCCCGCGTCGGCGTATGAAAGGATATCGGTCAGAAGGGCGAGGATTTCGCGGTCGAGTTCACGCGCATATTCCTTAAGCGCGGCGACGTCGATTTTTACACCTTCACGCTCCATATCAATGAGAACCTTGACGAGAGGTTCTTCGGCCTTATCTAGAGATTTTAACGCCCCTGACTCCTCAGCCGCTTTTCTCAATACGGCGTCGAGTCGCAACGTGACGTCGGCGTCCTCGGCCGCGTAATCGAGAATCTCTTCCGGCTTCAATGCCGCCATAGAAAGCTGCTCCTTGCCGCGTTCTTTAGCCCCGATAAGCGATTCGATCGGGATGGGCCTATAAGAAAGATATTGTTCGGCGAGCGCGTCCATTCCGTGACGGGCGGCCGCGTCGAGACAGTAGTGTTCTAAAAGCGTATCGCGCGGAGTCGACGCGAAACCGATGCCGTATCGTAAGAGTACGCTGCGGTCGAACTTCACGTTGTGGCCGATGAACGTTTTCGACGGATCTGCAAAAAGGGGCCTGAAAACATCAATCCAGTCGGCTGTCACATACCACGCCTTTCCGGGTGCGGTCGCGAAGGAAAAGCCGACCATCTTGCAGAAATGAGCCTCGGTCGGACCGTGGCCGTCGAACGCGGCGGTCTCGGTGTCGAAGGCGATGACGTCGGCTTTCATCAGTTCATCGAAAAGCTCGCGCGCTTGGCTCTCCGTGTTTACGAGTCTGTAGTCGTGAGGTACGGAGGAGATATCCGTAAGATCGGCGGCATCCTTCGCGCGGGATTCTTCAATCGCCGCGGCGGCTCCGTCGCCGAGGAAATCTTTGGCGAGACGGTTGAGTTCGAATTTTGCGCAGACGGCGGCGAGTTTCTCCTTGTCTATGCCGTTAAGTCTGTATTCGTCCCAGTTCGGTTCGATCGGAACGTCGGTGCGGATGGTCGTGAGAAATTTGGAGATTTTCGCGTCTTCGCGACCGTTGAAAACTTTTTCGGCGAGCTTGCCTTTAAGTTTTCCGACATTCTCAATTATTCCCTCGACGCTGCCGAAGCGCTGCAGGAGATCGGTCGCCGTTTTTTCGCCGACGCCGCGTATGCCGGGGATGTTGTCGGACGCATCGCCCGCGAGGGCGAGATAGTCGATCATCTGGAGAGGAGAAGTGAAGCCCCACTTTTCCGTTACGCCTTTTTCGTCGTATATCTCGGCCGCGTCGCCGGAGCGGGCAGGGCGGTAAAGCTTTATCCCGGGGCGCACAATCTGGGCGGCGTCCTTGTCGGGAGTCGCCATATAAACGTCAAAACCGGCCTCGGCGCCTTTTACGGCGAGTGTACCCATGACGTCGTCGGCCTCGAATCCGTCGACGAGCACCACGGGGATTTTTAGAGCCTCTGCGAGTTCAAAGGCGTAAGGAATCGATGCGGCGAGATCTTCAGGCATCTTCTGGCGCTGGGCCTTGTAGGGCGCATACGCTTCGTGGCGGAACGTAGGCCCGCCAGGATCCATCGCCAGAACCGCGTGAGTCGGTTTCTCGCGCTTTAAAATCGTCGTAAGTCCGTTCACGAGACCGAGCAGCGCGGAGGTGTTTATCCCGCCTGCTGTCATTCTCGGGTTCCTTAAAAAAACGAAATGCCCCTTGTAAAGAAAGGGCATCAGGTCGATTATGAAGAGTTTGTTCACGGGTCTGAATCCTATTTTACTTCTTTATCGCGTTCGTTTATGTAACCGGCGGGAGCGCTTTTCTTTTCGGGGTGTTTTACGGCTATGCCTTTTTCTTCAATCGCCATTCTGATGTTCGTTTGGGCGACTTTCATCGAATCGAAGCGGACTTTCAGAGTCTTTTTCTCCAGATTGAATTCAAGCGACTCCATATCGACTCCAGAGTATGTGGAGACGGCCTCTTTAATGGTGTTTGTGTTTTCCGGCGTCATTCCCGGAATTTCGAACACATGCTCGCGGAAGTCCTCGCGGCGGCAACCGTCGGTGAACGCGGCGATTGCGGTAAGAGCGATAAGAAGAAATATCTTTTTCATGATCGTCATTATTATTGGAAAGTTGTCGGATCCATGTCGGGGCCGAAAGGAGAAAGTTCTCTTAAATGTTTGATAACCGGCGGCAGTTTTTCAAGAACGTAGTCGATGTCGCTTTCTGTATTGTAGCGCGAAAGCGAGAATCTTACCGAACCGTGGACTGCCGTGAAGGGTACTCCCATTGCGCGGATCACATGGCTCGGATCGAGCGAGCCGGACGCGCACGCAGAACCCGTCGATATGCAGATTCCGAGATCGGAAAGGCTGTATGCGATAGCTTCGCCTTCGATGTATTCGAAGCTCACGTTGAGCGTGTTCGAGAGTCTGTTTTCCTTATCGCCGTTTATGCGCACATTCGGGCATGCGGCGAGAATTCCCGCCTCGAGTCTGTCGCGCATTTTGGCGATTTTCCCGTTTTCCTCATCCATTCCGAGACGGGCGAGTTCGCAAGCCTTGGCGAGGCCGAGGATGTAAGGGACATTCTCCGTACCCGCGCGGCGGCCCGATTCCTGATGGCCGCCGAGCATAAACGGCTTGAGGAGAGTGCCTTTCTTTACATAGAGAAAACCGATGCCCTTGGGCGCATGGAACTTGTGGCCCGACATCGAGAGCATATCTACACCGGCCGCCTTGACGTCGACCTTCGCCTTGCCCGCTATCTGAACGGCGTCGGTATGGAGAGTCGCGCCGTACTCTTTGCAGATTTCGGCGATTTTTTCGATCGGGAAGACCGTGCCGGTTTCGTTGTTCGCCCACATTATCGAAACGAGGGCTTTTTTAGTCCCTTTAAGCTCTTCGCGCAACCGGTCGAGATTGAGTCGACCGAAGCCGTCGACGCCGAGTTCGATGACCTCGTGGCCGAGCGCCTTCAATCGTCGGCAGGGCTGGAGTACGGCGGGATGCTCGACGGCTGAGGTTATGATTTTAGTCTCGCGGCCGTGGAAATCGGCGTAGCCTCTGATCGCCGCGTTGTCGGACTCGGTCGCGCAGGATGTGAAGATTATCTCCTCGGGTGAAGCGTTGATGAATCTGGCCACCTCTTCGCGCGCGCGGTCGACGTATTTCGCGACCTGACCGCCGAAGGCGTGCATAGAGCTCGGATTCCCGTAAAGTTCGCCGAAAAAGGGGAGCATCACGTCTTTTACTTCCGGCGCGATGCGTGTCGTTGCGTTATTGTCTAAATAAACGGTTCTGTCCATATTCGGATATTATACCATAAAGGAGAGGGAAGATGCGCAAGTTTCCTTTTGTTTAGGCGTCGTCGGAAGCGTTTTTTATAAAATCGCCATGGCGAGCGCGATGACGGGAGGCATCGTCAAAATGCTTAAAAGCGTCGTGGCGCTTACGAGTCCTGCCGAAACTTCGGCATCGCGACCGTATTTTGCGGCGAACATCGAGACCATTGCCGCCACAGGCGCGGAGGCCGCCGTGACGAGCGCGAGCATCATCATTCTGTCGAGATCGTGCCGGAACGGATAAAAGAACGCGATAAGAATGAGCGGGCATATTATAAGGCGCATGAATCCGGCGGTCCAGGCGCCCCGTTCTCGGAAGACGCGCGTAAATCTCGATCCTGCGAGATAATAGCCGATGACTATCATCGGTATGGGAGTATTCAGCATTGAAAGCATGTGGATAGGCTTTCCGACGACTTCAGGGAGTTTGACGGAGCAGAAGAAAAGGGGAAAACCCGCCACAAGACCGACGGTGCCCGGATTGACGAGTATCTTTCTCCATCCGCTTCCTCCGCCCATCGTTTTAAGGCCCCAGCTCCAGATCATAAGATTGAATATGACGACATAGACGATTCCGAAGAAAACGCCCTCGTCTCCCAGAATCGCCTGCTCGAGAGGAATTCCCATAAAACCGGCGTTTGAAAATACCGTCGCGCATTTGAATACGGTCCGCGTCCTGTCGTCGCCCCGGCGGAAAAATGCCGCGGCGAGAGAGATCATTATAAAGTGGGCGGCAAACGAAACGGCGAATGCGATCGAAAGCGCCCGCATTTTTGCGGGGTCGAAGGGCCGCTGAAAGACATCGATGACGAGACACGGCGTAACGATAATCAGGAGAATGTTTATAAGACCCGTTACGGACGAATCGTTAAGAAGTTTCGTCATGCGGCAGACGAAACCTACTCCGACGAGAGCGAAGAGAATAGCGACCTGTGTCGCGACTGTGACGAGGTTTTCCATTTGAGGGGAAATTATACTATAATTCCTCGACGAAGAACAGCGTCACGTCCAAAAGTAAACTGACTTTTTGACAAAGAGTATGATTTCTTTACGTATTTATCAGATTTTTGCGCATTGCGATAGCAACGGCTTCGGAGCGGTTTGCCGCGCCTATTTTCGCGAAGAGTGCGGCAATGTGTTCTTTGACGACATAGATGCTTATGCCGAATTGTTTGGCGATGTCCGGATTGGAGAGACCTCTCGCGATTGAGTGGAGCATCTCCTTTTGTCGGGGTGAAAGAGTTATTGCCGGAGGGTCGTCCGAGAAAAGCTGCCGCACATCTGGCGCAATGTAGGTTTGGGCTGATGCGACGGTACGCAGCGCGATGACAAGGTCTTCAAAGTCGCAGTTCTTCATGATTGCGCCGCGCGCTCCCGCCTTAAGGGCGCGGTCTATTCCGTCGGATGTGTCGAAAGTAGTGATGATGAGTACATTTGCGTCCGGAACTTTTTCCAGCAGTCTGGCCGTCGCCTCGGCTCCGCTCATGCCGGGCATCATGAGATCTATCACCACAACGTCCGGCTTAAGTTCAACGCTCATACGTATTCCATCAGGACCGTTAGCGGCGTCTCCGACGATCTCAAAGCCTTCCCGAGATGAAAGGAGGGACGCCAGCCCCATGCGGAAAATCGCATGGTCGTCAATGATCAGAACTCGTATTGGAGTCATATCTTTATTTTCGCTTTCACGCCCTGGCCGGGCTTGCTTTCGATTGTGAATTCGCCTCCGAGAGCATTGACGCGTTCGCGTATGCCCTGAAGTCCGAAGTGACCTTGCAGGACGCCCGGTGCAGATATGGGATCAAAGCCGCAGCCGTTATCCGATACCGAACAGATCAGGTGTTCCCCCTCAAGCGCTCCCGCTACCTTTATATCTGTTGCCTTGCCGTGTCTCAGAGCGTTCACCACAAGTTCGCGAATCGACCTTAAGAGCGCATGAGCCGTCTTGTCCGACAGTTTACCGCGCGGCACATTGAACCGCACCGACACGCGTGTCTCGCCGATGTGCGGCCGGAGCGTTTTCAGGACCGCCTGCGTCATGTCTGGTTCCTCGAGCGCCTGGCTCCTTAGATCCCACAGACAGTCTCTCAGCTCGTCGCGACACGACTTGAGCGTTTTCTCCGCAATCTCAACGTGGCCCGCAGCAAGTTGCATTGAAACGCCGGTCAGATTTTGAGCAAGCGTGTCGTGAAGTTCAACCGCCAGTCGCGTGCGCTCTTCGGTACGGAGATCCGCTTTAACCCGCTCTATCTGCACACGGTAAAGTTCGCGTCCCTTGCGTGCGGCAGAGCGGCTGAGCGCGGCGTTCCAGAGGAGAATCGCTATAATTCCGCCGAGAAGGGCCCCAATTACCCAAAGTATACGTTCTGTCGTCCACCATGGCGGCCAAGCGACGATCTGGATGTCCGATGGGGTGCGCGTGACGAGTAAGAATCTGTGTATCTGCGGAAATACGGAGTTGGCCCGCCAGTCTTCTATATCCATAACGCATGTCCCGACAACCTCAATCGTGCAGCCGATTTCCATCTCTGCCGTCTTTTCCAAAGCGGCAGATGCATAGACCGGCACGAGCAGTCCTTCGTTTTCAATCATAAAAAGGCCATCTTCGTCGACTGTAGTGCGTACGATGCCGCGCAGTCTGACGGGCCGTCCGTGCATGTCGAAGCGAAATCTGGGTCTGCCTTCCGTATCGGTCGTAAGTGTTCTTGCGCTGGATTGCGCGGCTTCTTCCGGCGGCGCAGGTTTTTCTCGCGTTCTAGTCCACCATGCCCTTGATAAGGTATAGTGATGAAGGTCTGTTCCCGGAAATCCTGAAACATAGATGTGTTCGCCGTATTTCGGCACATTGTCGGTCGCGAGCCGTGCTATGACCAGTTCGTCTTTGCCGGCTGTCCCTTTACCGAGCAGAAGTACGTTGTTTTTTTTCCATACGGCGAGCACGATGCCGGAGAACCCGTGACGGTCACGGTGTTGAAGTTCTGAAGGGTCGGTTCCTTCAAGTCTTGTAACATCCGGTACGCTGAATATGTCGGTTGCGGGTTTTCTGTGAATGACGATCGCGTTGGAACTTTGGATCTGTAAATTGCGGCCTAACTTTTCGCGTTGGCCATATAAGCGGGGAATGGGCGTTCCGGTTGCAATGATGCCTGCTCCGAGAAATGATGTGATCGTTTCGTCTGTAATATCATCAGCAGGGAAAGCTGCATAGATGATTTCTCCGTCCCATAGCAGTACGAGATAAATGTAATCCGGATTGATTTCGTCACGGAAAGCGTCCCTTACGATGCATTGCGCACGTATAGGCATCATGTCGTATTGTCCGGAGAGAAATTCATCCGCGGATATGAGCGGCGGCAAGGTTTGTGCTGTGGCCGTCCCCGCGAGCAGTGCCGCGCATGCTGCGGCGATGAGATTTTTTAATATTGAATTCATACTGACAAATTATAACATTTTTGCCGTAAACAGGTGTACTCCTGTGCGGTAACATTTAGGTGTTAGCGAGTGAGCAAAATGAGCCCCCCCTGCCGAGGGGGTTGATTATGGATTGAGACGTGGTAAAATTTTTGTATGAAAAACTGTTTTGTACTTGTCATCGCATTGTGTATGCTTGGTGTTGCTTCCGCAGAACCTGTTCGCGAAATGATCGCGAAGCATTGGGAGGCGATTCCGGCGGCTGAAGCCTCTGAGACGATTCCGTCCGTTCCTGCGGAGAAATGGGGGAAGTGGAATTTCTGGAACGGTCAATGGTGGGCGAGGACTATGTTTCAAAAGGAGGCTCAGGGGCCGTCATGGACTCCGCCGTCTGCCGGGTGCGACAAATCCTGGAGCGATTGGAAGTGCGTGTGGCTTAAGGCTCGCCGCAAGGTTTCCGGTGAATGGTCGGGGCGGAAGGTTGTAATTGAGCAGAGCGCCATTCGCGGTTGTACGGTCGGCGTGTTTGTCAACGGCAACTTCATCGGGGAGATAAAAGCGCCTGCCGGTTCGCTCGACGTTTCAAAAGCTCTGAAGTTCGGACGCGAGAATGAATTTTGTCTGCGCCTTTCGGGAAAGAACCGGGATTTCAAATTGGAAAAAGACCCTCCGATGTTCGTCGTCAGGGATTCTGTTTCGGTCGATGATGTCTTCGCCTGCACATCGTGGCGCGAAAAGAAGTTGACGGTTGAATTTACCGTCACATCCGACAGGAAAGGTACGGCTGAAGTCGGCGCGGAGGTGTTGGACGCGGACGGCAAGGTCGTTAAGCGGCTTTCCGGCAAGTATGATGTCGTGCCCGGCGAAAACGTCTTTAAACCGTCTGTGGATTGGCCTGATCCGGTTACTTGGGAGCTGGGACGAGGTTACATGTACACGCTTAAGACATCCGTTAAAATCAACGGCAAAATCTGTCCTTATAAGGACGTTAAGTTCGGCTTTCGCGAGATATGGCGCGAAGGGAAGAAGATTTTCATGAACGGTCACGAGCAGAAGTTTCGCGTCACGTATAACTTCGCCTGCAACAGGTTCGGCGCCAAGTTCCTGCAAGGTATCGGTTATAACTGCATCCAGTTCGCCCACAGGACCGAACTTGATCCGCAAATGGACGAAAAAATGCTCGAATATCTTTCCGCAAACGGCATTTCCGCGATTATTCCCACCACGGCGTTCGACTGGAATACGAAAAATCCTCTCTTGAAGCCGGGCGAAAAAAGAGAAGAGTTTAAACGCCTTCAGGCGAAGAATCTCCGTCGCTACCGCAATTGGCCGTGTGTCGCTATGGTTTATATGGGCGTAAACTGTTATCTTCCGCAGTGGTCGTATGAAGCGAAGTATCTCGGTTGCGGCGACAGGAGCGACTTCGGGAAGATGATGGCAGACCTCGTCGCGTCGGCGAAGAAGACGAATCCGAACGTCCTCTACTTCTCGCATTCCGACGGTTCCACCGGTGAAATCGCGTCTGCCAATCTTTACTTCAACTGGGTGCCTCTTCAAGAGCGTATTGAATGGCCGAGCGCTTGGGCGGGCGAGACGGGTAAGTTCCCGTTTCAGGCCTGCGAGTTCGGCCATCCCTATCAGATGAGCTGGTATCAGGACGGGCGCGATCTTGTAACCGAGTATCTCGCCGCGTATTACGGCGAAGAGGCGTATCTTAAGGAGCCGAAAACGATATCCGACCGTCACGTCGAGTCGCTCTATATTCGTCGCCTCCACCATCCGCTTTTGTGGCGCTTTACCGATGACTTCGTTACGCGCCTGACGCAAGCCTGGCGGACATACGGAATTAACGCGGGAATCGTCTGGTTTAATCTCGACTACGGCTTCGGTATGCCCCGCTGGACGCTTGAGGGAATCCACAATAAGTATAATCCGGCTTATAATTTCTTCAAGAGCGAGGCGGACGTGCCTAAAGGTCGCCCGGAATGGGCGCTTCCCTCATGGGATATCTACCGCAAAACCAACCTTGACTTTCTCGGTTGGATCGGTGGAGGCGGGTCTTTCACCGACCGCTGTCATGCGTACCGATCGGAGGCGATGATCGAAAAGCAGTGTATCTTCATTTGGGACGGCTTTGACTCGCGCGCTTTTTCCGCGAAATGGAAGGCGTTGATTAACGGTAATGAGATCGCTGCCGGCAACATCAGGCGCGAGCTCAAGTCGAATATCCCGGCGTTTGCACCGATTTCATTCAAGGCGCCTAAAGTCGTGAAAAAGGCGAAAGGGCGAATCCTCGCCACATTCTTCGATCAAAAGGGCGAAAAACTTTCCGAGGACGCGTTCGATTTTGAGGTTTACCCGGAAGCTTGCGTATCATGGAAAAAAGCTCCGCACTTCGCTCTTTACGATCCGACGGGGAAGATGGCCGAAAAACTTAAATCCCGTGGAATTGATAAATTTAAAATAGTTCAGTCTCCAATGGAGGCTGTAAGCGGGTTTCTCGTTATTGCTGAAGATTCGCTCGGTAAGGACGGATTTAAGGCTTTGCCGATGGATGCGGTTGAAAAGGGGCTTCGTATACTCGTTCTTCGCCAGTCGTCCGAGGCTTGGAAGGCGTTCGGCTTTGAGGTGCAGGATCGTGCGAGTCGCACACTCTTTCTGCGGGATACCCAGTCTGCCGCGCTTAACAGAATCGACGACGATTGTCTCCGCGACTGGTCCGGAGCCTCGCCTGAACTTAGGGTTAAGCATCCTCGTCACGAGCCGCGATGGAAGGGGAATATGGCTCTTGCCGCACTGCAGCTTAAAACTCCTTCGATGGTCGGCTACCGTCCGCAGATTGAAGGGGAGTTTGATATGAATTATTCCGCGCTTCTCGATTATTCATGCGGTAAGGGCAGTGTTAAGTTCTGTACTCTCGACTTTTTTAATCGCGGCGCATCCGATGCGGCGGTGGAGCGCACGTTCAACGCGGTATTCTCCGATTTCCTCGCGCAGGGTGGCGCGAGGAGTACATCAGGACCTGCGGCGCAGAGACATATCGTCGCGTCGGGCGAAGAGGCTAAGCGGATTGCGGCGGAGATGGGCGCGGCCGTTAAACCCGGCGACAAGAGCGGTAAGGGCGATCTTCTGCTTGTCGGATCGGATTCTCCGCTTTCCGCCGGTGAGATTCTTGCGGCGGCGAAGCGCGGCGCGAACGTGCTCATTGTCGCGAACGATTCGGCCGCGAAGGGCCTTGGCCTCGCCGTGACGCCGCGCGATGGCGAGGGAACGTACCGCGTGGAGTTTGATCGCTCAAATCCGCTTTTAAGGGGAGTAGGTCAGAATGTCCTCCGCTGGCGCGACCGTCTTAAAGCACCGGTTCTCTCCGGGGGAGGGTGGACTGTCGATGCCGACGGGCTTATCGCCTCGAAGACGCTTGCGAACGGTGCGGTTATAGCGGTGACGACGTTTAGCCCTTACGCCATCGAGCGCGGCATCACCTCGGATCGGGTATTCGTCGTGGATGGTAAGCCGCGGGCGAACGCCGTTGGCGAGAAGAATCTCGCCGACTGCCGTCGACGCGCCGACATTTCCTTCGAGCGGAGCCGTCAGCTCGTCGCGCGGATCTTGACAAATCTCGGCGCCGCGCCAGGAAAACCGAAGAACTTGTATTCCGGTCTCGTAAGGCCGCTCGACCCGTATTTCTACACATACTGGTGACCCCCTCCGCAGAGGGGGTTGGGATATTCTCGATGTTTGATTATAATATAATTATCCTTGTAATCAATAGAAAAAAGGAGGTCATAAGATGAAGTCAATAAGAGCCGCACTGCTGGTAACTGCTCTTGCGCCGCTACTTTCCGAAGGGGCGTTTCTCGACGATCTTGCTGCAAAGAGCAACAGGACGCAGGAATCGCCGTTTGCGACGGGCGGCGACATAATACTTAAGATATCCTCGCGGGAGTATGTGCATATATTTACGAATGTGAATACAGTGTCGACATTTCAGCTGACAGAAAGGTCGATAGCTCGCATTCTTTGTGTGGGAGGCGGCGGTCCTGGCGGGAACTACCATGGTGGGTACACCCTTCATGGCGGTGGTGGCGGTGCAGGCGGATTTGTGGAGAAGAATGATGTTATGCTCACTGCAGGTATGTATGCGATCGAGGTTGGTAAAGGTGGTGTGCCATCTGCACCTAATGTTGTCAACAATTCTGGCGGTGAATCTGCAGTAAAGCGCGGAGAGACTGACATCGTGCGTGCGCATGGCGGCGGTGGCGGTGGCTCGCCTTCTGGGTATGGCGCCTTGGCGAATGCCGACGATCCTCGATGCGGGCGTAACGGCGCGTCCGGCGGCGGCTCGTGCGCATGGAACTATGGTGACAAGACGGGCATAGGCGGAAACGCCAAGTACGAGGGTACGGAAGGCAATCGCGGAGGGCTTGCGAAAGGGAAAAGCGAAGGAGGAACGGACATCCGCGGGGGCGGCGGAGGTGGCGCTGGTGCGACGGGGAACGACAACAACGCCGCCACGAATCCCGGCAAGGGTGGTGACGGCCGGTCCTGCGACATTACTGGCGATGAGCTCTGGTATGCTGGAGGTGGTGCCGGAGGATTCGCTGGTTCGCAAAACATGTCGATTGCAGGAGGTCGCGGCGGCGGCGGTTCGGTTGAAATCAGAAGTCAAAAAATTATAGAGACTGCTGCCGTGCGGGGTACAGGCGGCGGCGGATATGGCGGAACAATGGTAAGTATGGGTGAAAAAAAGGCCGGCAACGGTGCCGACGGGATCGTCATCGTGCGCGTCGTAAGGGCAGCTGAAGGCTTTAAGGTTATTGTCCGATAATTATATAGAGGTAATTTATGAGAATCGGGAAATTAGCGTTTTTGTTGGCGATTTCTGCCAATGTATTCATCCCTGCTGCGCGTGCGGCCGTATACCGCGTTTCGCCTGATGCGGCTGATTCGTCGTCCGGCGCGAGCTGGAGTGAGGCGACTACATTGTCGGATGCGCTTTCAAGAGCGAAAAGCGGCGACGAAGTCTGGCTCAAAAGCGGTCAGTATACGTTCTCGACAACTTTAGGCGTCGGAGCCGTTGTCTCGACGGACGCTAAAATCCGCGGCGGATTCGCCGGAACAGAGTCGTCCGCTTCCGAACGCACGTTTTCCGATTCTACCGTCCTAAAAGGCGCCGTTACCAACCTTTTGGTAAATGCGCCTTCGGGTCTTGTCGAAATCGACCACATCACCGTCAAAGGCGCGAAAGGGCATGGAATATTCAAGAAAGGAGCCGCTTCGCTCGCGCTTTCTTATGTAAATTCCGAGGAGAACGGAATTGTCGAGACGTCGGTGAACGTCGACTATTCCACCGACGGCCGCGGCGGATTCTTCACGGGCGACGCAACGTCTAGCGAACTCACCCTCGACCACTGCGTATTCCGCGGCAACCGCGAATGGCGTCCGGGAGGCTTCGCCACCTTCAATATCGATGGCAAGGCCAAGACGACCGGCATCGGCCTTATCGCCAAAAACTTCAAGCGCGTATATATGACCGATTGTCTTATGGTCGGTAACGGCCTCAGGCAGCAGGACAAAATAGGCGGCGGTATTGCTGCCATGGTAAGCCCGCCTGGGGAAAATCGGCCTACGCAAAGTGTATTCTACTTCGAGAATGCCCCGCTTACGGCGACGAGGGTTAGATTTATAGGTAATCGTACGGGAGCTTCGGGCACTCGCGGCGGGCGTCTTACTTATATTAAGGGCGGAAATGGTTCTTCCTTCGTCGATTGCGTATGGGCCGCGAACGATTTCGTGTGCGCCAAGCCCAAAACCTACACGAGTCCGTCCGGGTACAACCAGTGCGGTTCTCTCGTCTTGGACCTCGGCTCGCAGACGGCTACGGCGACCATTTCCGGATGTACTTTCGCGTATAACGTCTCCGGCCTTGGCTGGACGGCGGGACTGAACGTTGAACAGGGTAAGGTGACCGTCGACAAAAGCGTCTTTTTTGGGAATGTCATAAGCTCCTATTTCGGCAGATTCGCCGATTTGCACGTATGTTACCGAGGCAGCTGCACTGTTAGCGATTCCGTTTTCAGAGGGCGCGGCGGAATGTATTTTGATGACTCGAATACACGTTTGACGATAGACGAGAGTTGTCGCTACGGCGATCCTGATTTCAAGACTACGCCTCAGGAATTTATTTCTAAATATGTCACTTTGGGCGTAGGTGTAGATGGCAATGACAATGCGACAACGATGTCGCTTACTGATGAATCGTTTCCGTTTGTCGAGAAGAAAGCCTCATTCCCTACGGGGGGGTATTGGAACGGATTTACCTTTTGGGTAACAAACGATTCCAATGTCGAGGCGATCGACTTGACGCGCGGCGAGTTTAAGCCGATTGCCCAGAGTGAACCGGAGGCTCCTGACACAAGTTGCGATTGGGCGCGCAAGACGCTTGGCGTTGAACCCGTCCAGACGTACTACATGCCCAACACCTTCATGCCATACGAAACGATCGGCTGCCAGAGCATCAGCGGGCACAAAGTCTTCTGGTTCAACCACACGTACGACCCGGACTGGGGCGGGGTCTATCCCGAACAGGAAGACCGTTTCGCTCTTGCAAAGCCCTCCGACGGCGACAATCCCGGCCGTCCGCTTCTCGTGGTGCTGCATTCGCGCGGCGGCGGTAAGTCCGGCGCGGAAGGAACGATCGGCTCGCTTGGCAATTCGGACAGCGTCGCATATTGTCCGCCGGAGTTCTACGGGCTTGTTCTCGATTGTATGGGCGATGTCGGAAAGAAAGACAGAGACTATACCGTGCTCAACGATTTCTGGTGGGGGGCAATGCCGCCGGGAACAACGGCCAATGGAAACGCCGGTCATGCTATGGGTGGGTCATATTGGACATTTATTTACGGAACGCTTATGGGAGAGCTTTTTGACGGTCCGACCAAGGATCCGTGGAAGAACGCGATCCATCCCGTTGAAACTTGTTTACAGTGGCTTTCTCGCGGCGAGCCGCCCGCGTCGAAGCGCGTGATGGATACGATTGAATGGGTCGTCAGAAAATATAAGATCGACCGTAACCGTATTTATCTTTGCGGCAATTCAATGGGCGGTCAGGGTTCTCTCGGTATCGGGCTTCCGCACGGTGAGGTTTTTGCCGCCATAAACGGAAATGTTCCCGCCACCATCTGGTATGCGGCCAAGCGCATGGGGTTCGTCGATAACAACGGCAACGATGTGTCCTTCGAGGATTATCAGGTGCCCGCCTACGACCCTCCGTTCCTTCTCGACTGGTCAGGCTCAGATGATGCCTGGAGTCGTGATCACGATGTCCTGTATCGTAACATGTCGCGCTTCAAATTCGGCATGATCGGCTGGTGGGGCGACTACGGACATTGCGGCGGCAAGAAGAGCGCACGAGAGAAGAATGATCTCGTCGAGCAATTCCCGTGGCTTGAAATCCGCAAGAACGAGGCTTATCCCGTTTTCACGGCGGCCTCTACCGACGATCAACTTCCTTGGCCGCAGGTCAGCTGGTACGATACCGGAAATGTCATTATTGAAAACGGCATCGAAAAGGTCGATGCCGGGCTTGTGCCGCGTCTCGGGTGTGATACGAACGGACAGGTAAACGCCTGGTTCCGCTGGGATGTCAAGGCCGACACGCCGGAAACATTTGAAATCGACCTTAAAATCGCAAATTCCGATGAGGTCGCGTCGACTCAGTTTACCCGTCCGACCGTATCGGTGGTGGATGTTACGCCTCGCCGCTTGCAGGCTTTCAAGCCGACGACCGGTAAGGTGCGCTGGACCTACGGAACTCAGACCGGCGTCGTCGCCAAGGACGCCAAGCTCGGCGTATATACAATTCCGCAGATCCCGGTTTCGCAGACGCCTACGACTCTTAAGCTGGTCGCTGTTCCTGCCGACACGCCCGTAGGTCGGGAAGAAGCGGACAATGTGGCGATTCCTCCTTCTGCGCCTGCAGCGGTGATTTACGATGGAACGCTCAAGACAGCGGAACTTTCGGGGGGTGTAAACTGCATCGTTTCCGGAAACACCGGTTGGACGGATGCCGGCGAGTATACGATTACATGCTCACCGAATGAAGGTTTTGTATGGGTCGACGGCACCTCTGAACCGAAAAGTTACAAATTTGTAATTTCAAAGGCCGCGAATTCTTGGTTGCGCGAGCCTTCCATTTCAGCTACCGGTTGGGAGGCGGGAAAATGCAGTACCGTTGTTGATGAGGGCGAGGCGTCTTTCGGTACGGTAGCGGCAAGTTATAGTACTGAGCAATTGGCGACTCTGGAGGCTGGGAATTACGAGATTACATTCTCTGTAGCCGAGACTAAAAATTACACTGGACTTGAAAAGCGCATACCTTTTAGCGTATCCGTATCCCAGCCACCCACCGATGACGGAGAGGATCCGGAGGAGCCGGAGGATCCAAGCCCCGCGATGATGGTCTCGCTGACCTTCGATGACGGTTATGGCAGCCATTATTCCGTTGTTGCGCCTGCGCTCGAGAAGTACGGCTATCGCGGTACGTTTAACATTATTGTCAATCAGACGGGCCGTTCGCGCAGCGGGGCGACGATGGATTGGGCGAAAGTCGCCGAACTGGCTGCACGCGGGCACGAGATAGCACTCCATTCGAAGTCGCATCCCGAGTCTCTTTTAGAGGGTTGGAATCCCAAGCCGGAATCGGTCCTGCGCTATGAGATGGATCTGGGACAGCAGCAGATCTCGCAGAAGATCGGAGTGCCTTGCCGCATTTTCTGCTTTCCGGGCAATCATGTCGGGAAGAACGGAGAACTTGAATCGCGCGCCAATCTGGCCGGTATGCTAGACGAGACGCCGAACCGCGCCTGGCCAGGGACGGGGGATTTCAAGGCTTGGTTCCAGAGCCTGTCGAAGAGCGGGACTAAGTCGATCACGCTGATGTTTCACGGATGCAATAGCGACTCAGGCTACCAGGATCTTACCAAGGAACAGTTTGAGGAATTTGCAAAAACGCTGAAGGAGTGTGAGGACGAGGGGCTTATTAAGGTCGTCAGCTATTGGGAGGCTGGCGCTCTGAAAGGTGACTTGTCGGCCGTAGCCGTACCGTTCGTGCCGCATGTCTTTTATGATGGGACTGTCCGTTCCCCCGTCGTGCGTCTTGACGGTTGCGTGATGGAGCCTTTCGCCGGTGCGACAGACGCGGGCGAATACGAGCTTTCCTTCTCGTTGGCGGATCCCGACAAGCATTGGGTCGGCGGCGGAAGCGGCGTGAAAAAGGCTACCTTCATCATCGAGAAGAGCGACGTCTGGCTGGACGCTCCTAAGTTGAGCCGCTCGCGTTTCGCAGCGAACGGCGAGCTCCCCACGCTCAACGCATTCGTTCCCTCCGAGGGAGTGACGGCAACGCTTGACGGCCAGCCGTTCGATTGGAAGAGCGGTGTGCTTGCGAACACTGTCGGTGAGCATACGCTTGTATTCACTGCCCCGGAGAGCAAGAACTTCACCGCGTTGACCCACGAACTTACGTATGTTGTTACGGCGACGGACGAGTCGCTTGACTGGGTTGAGACGGATGGCGCGTCGTATTTCGATCCGCAGGTGTGGCCAGGCTCAAATACGACGGTTACCGTCGAGTACGCCACCGATACGCTTCCGACTGAAAAGTATCCTGCGACGGTTTTTGGCTCTCACGGATGGGACGAGACGTATTTTCGTTTCGTGCAGAAGGCTGACGGAGCGACAGAGGCGGACTGGGGCGGCACGAGCGAGCGTGTCCTTCAGATTCCCCTTGATCGCCAATGGCATACGCTGACGATGGGCGCGAACGGCCTTTCGCGCGACGGAGCGACGTTCGCTTCGTTCACGTCGGACTGGTTCGGCGATTCGACGAATCTCCTCTTCGGCGCGGACAATCTCGGCTGGGACAACGACATTGCCAACGGGAGCGTGCGCTCGCTTTCATTCGGGCGCATTCGCTACCGTTCGATTGAAGTACGCGAACGCGGTGTTCTCGTGCGCTCGCTCCGTCCTCTTCGGATTGGCGGCGAAGCTGGACTTTGGGACGACGTCGAGGCCCGGTTCTACGGTAACGCCTTTTCGTCAGGAACGATTCTCGGCAGCGACGAGTATCAGCCCGTCTATGCGCCTTACGACGGCGAGGTTTCGGTCGTTTCAGGCAATAAGTCCACTGTCGAGGGGCAGACTCTCCTGACGTTCGTCGATCCTTCGGCGATGGGGCATTTCACGCTTACAAAGCCGGCGATAGCCTGGATTCTTGCGGTTGGCGGCGGCGGTAGCGGCGCGGTCGAGGCTGGGCATGGTCGGTCCGGCGGAGGAGATGGCGGCGCCTTCGTCGAGCGTAAGGCGGTCTCCCTTGAGGCGGGAACCTACGATGTTGTCGTCGGTGCCGGCGGTGCGGCAGTGCAGGCCGTCTGGGCAACTGATGTCCCCAGTAATAACGGCGAGCCGTCTTCCGTGTCCATGGCGGGTGAGACGTCCGCGCCGATTATCACCGCCCCGGGCGGCGTCGGCGGCAGGCAGGGAAGCTCGATCTTGAACTCCGGCAATGGCGGCAATGGCGCGGGACAGGCGGGCTTGGCGGGATCCTATGAAGTCGGCGGTAACGGCGGCTACGGCGAGGAGTCTGCAATTACCGGCACGGTTGTCACGTACGCCGCAGGCGGCGGCGGTTCGGGGATGACCACGGCCGGGCGCGGCGGCGTCGGCGGCGGCGGAAATGCCGCCACTCCAAACGGCGGCGACGGCGCAGCAGGTGAGGACGGTAAGGGCTCCGGCGGAGGAGCGGCCTCAAAGTCCAATCAATATTCCGGCAAGGGTGGCAACGGTGTCGTTTATGTGCGCATTCTCGGTCTGGATGCGGACACGCCTCAGTCGCCAGATCCGTCGACTCCGGAAATAACGCAGATAGCATTACCCTCTGCCGTTTCTGGCCTTGTGTACACAGGTCAGGAGCAGGTTGGCGTTCTCCCCGGTGACGGCTACGAAGTTACAGGAAATACGGCAGTTGATGCCGGCACTTATGAGGCAACGGTGGTATTGTCAAATCCTGAAGGAACACAGTGGGCAGATGCCGGTGCCAATGAGCGTAAGATTTCGTGGTTCATCGCTCAGGCTCTTAACGAATGGACTCGACCGGCCGCTATTACCGAGACGGAATGGACTTTAGGCAGTTCAGCCGGGGTTGTTACATCACCGCTTGCGCGTTTCGGCGAGGTGACGGCTACTTTGAACGGCGAACCCTGGGATGGTGAAATGCCGGTAGCAAAAGGCTCTTATACATTGCAATGGACTGTGGCCGCTTCTAAAAACTGGACGGAACTTTCGAAATCGCTCACGTTTGCGATTGTAGATAAGCCGGCAGTGGTTGAAGGGGATGCCGAAGTTTCAGCAATTGAAAACACCTTCGCCAAATACAGGGATGGAGGTGATCTCGTGCTCGTATTCTCGAATACGACGGCTGTATCGTCGTTTACTCTTGCCTCTTCCGCGTCAGCGCGTATTCTTGTTGTCGGTGGCGGCGGAGCAGGCGGCTGTCAGGGCGGCAACGGCCGTGCGGCCGGCGGCGGTGCCGGCGGCTTTCTTGAAATGGCCGATGTCGTTTTCACGCCTGGAACTTATGACGTTACGGTGGGTGCGGGCGGCTCGAGTGTAAATAATACCGGATCGATCGTGGGCGGTAGCGGCGGCGATTCGTCGATAACGAAAGGCGGCGACTGCATAGCGCTTGCCTACGGCGGCGGAGGAGGAGGCGCGGAAGGGAAGCCTGGCGCGGCCGGCGGCAGCGGCGGAGGCGGCGGCGGGTGCGGCGGCTGGACTTCTTATTCTTCTCCCGGAGCCGCGACGCAGGCTGGTTCCCCGTTCGAGGGGTATGGCAATGCAGGCGGTGCAACCAGCATAGCGAATGCAGGATCTGGCGGCGGCGGCGCAGGCAAGCCCGGAGCGAGCGTGGGCTATCAAGCCACGCAGGGCGGAGACGGCGGCGAGGGCAGGTTGAGCGACATAACAGGAGAGAGCGTTTGCTATGCAGGCGGCGGTGGAGGAGCTGGTTCGACGGCAGGCGGTGTCGGCGGACTTGGCGGCGGCGGCTCCGGTTCCGCGGGGGCTTACGCCGCCGGTCGGGCGGGTGCTGACGGTCTCGGCGGCGGCGGCGGCGGGTGCGGCGGCGGAAACCACGGCTACTTGTCTGGGAAAGGCGGGAGCGGCGTCGTGATAGTTCGCCTCACGTTTGTGGGCGGCGGCGAGCCGGAGACGCTTCCAAAACCGCAGGTAGACGGCGTCGATGTCGAGCCTGGCAAGCTCGCTGAAGAAGCCAAGAGCGGAATGGAAATCGTAATCCCGCAAGGATCCAAAGTCTCTATTGATCCTGAAACCGGAAGTGTGACGCTTGACGGATCGGTTGTTTGCACCTTCCCCGGCTATTATACGGTGAAAGTGTCCGATTCCTCCACAGGCGGAGCGCAAGTGGTCGCGCTTGAACTTAATGAAAGTGCCCGGCCTTCCATATTGGATGTAATGCTCGACAACGGAGAATTTTGTATAACGGTTCCTGATACTATTTCAGGGTTGTTTTACTCGCTTGAATACAAGCGTTTGCTCAATGCTCCCTCATGGGATAAGATTGATGTGCCTATTCAGTCGACGGGTGAAGCCAAAATGGTATTGCGGGCGAAGGCTCAGGATGATTCTGGGTTCTACCGCGTTAGCGTGAGCGACAGGTAAAAGGGCAGGGCGGCTTCGAGACGAAGCCGCCCTTTATGTTGGAATAAAACAATACCCCTCAAAGGAGGGGGTTGTGCGGCAGGTTTGATTTGATATAATTCAAATATGAAAATACGTTTGTTTTTTGCTGCAACGATTGCTGCTTTCTCTGCGTTGGCTGCATTTAAAGAAGGAAAAACTCTTATCCCCGCTGAATGGAAGGGTAAGAGCGTTCGCTATGAGCAGAAGCTCGCCTTTTGCGAGGTGGATGTTATGGTGAACGGAAAGAAGGCCGGTACCGCGTATGCGCCGGACGGTACGGTCGAACTTGCGCCGTTACTTAAATATGGCGTCGAGAACGAAATCACGACCATTGAACGCAAGGCGGACGCGTACTACGGACGCGGCGACGAGCCTTCAGGCGCGAGGCGCGACGGAAGGCACCGTCTTTCCGCCGCCGCGCTTGTGCCGCGCAGCGTCGCGTGGATTGATGATTTTTTTGCGCGTCCTTCGTGGCGCGAGAAGAAACTTTTCGTCGAGGTTGAGATTGAGTCCCTTGATCGCGTGCGCGCCGTCGTTGAAGTCGAGCTTTCTGACTTGCAAGGCTCTCCGGTTCTTAAGCGGGCTAAAAAAATCTCCGAACTTGAAAAGGGCTCCAATGTCGTGACGGTTGAATTGCCGTGGACGGACGATATCGTCGCATGGGAGCCTGTCGCCAATGCCAAAACTTACGATTGCAGAGTAAAAATGGCGGTTGGCGGCAAGGAATGCGATTCACGCCGTCCGCGTTCGATGATCGGCTTTCGCGAGATCTGGCGCGAGGGCAAGGAGATCATGCTCAACGGTCATGTGCAGCGGTTTCGCGGCTTTTGGAATCAGGGGCTTCCGGCAAACGCGTCGGATGTTCATCTTTACGGCTACAACCTTTCGTACGAGACGCATAAGCATTGGGCGTATTGGTGGGAGAATGAGGGAGATCTTGCCCGTAAGTCTTCCGTGGGAATTGCGGTATTTACGGGTATGCCGTCGATTTATTACGTTCATGAAGCGATCCGCCGCGACCCCAAGTGCACAGAGCAGTTTAAGCGTTCGCTTAAGTCTTGGATGCGTTCCTGGCGCAACTATCCGTGCATTGTGGCCGCCTCTACCGGCGTCAACCAGATATGCCCCGAGCGCAATATGCGCCCCGAGATCCTCGGGCAGGTGCGCGAAGAGGGCGGAGTCGTGGACAATATCGAGTTCGCCGCCGCGATTGCCCGCGAGATGAACCCCAACTGCCTGTACTTCTCGCATGCCGACGGTACCGAGGCCGATATCTCCTCTTCGAATCTTTATTTCAACTTTACACCCCTCCAAGAGCGCGAAGAATGGCTTTCGCAGTGGGCGACGAACGGGATTCTCCCCTGGTACGCCGCAGAGTTCGGCGCTCCGTACTACGCCTGTTGGTTTCACAGCCGTGTTCCCGAGATGACGGAGTGGCTTGCCGTTTACTATGGCGAGCGGGCATACGAATTGGAGAGCGATAAAATGCTCGTTCACACCCGGGATTTCGCGAAAAGTTGCCTTAGGTTCACTCACGGCGGCTGGGTTGAGCCCGGACGGCGCGATCTCTATCACTTTCATCCGCTCGCGGAGGAGTTCTCTCGCCTGCTCGTTGGACGGGTCAACCGCGCGTGGCGCACATACGGTCAGAACGGCGGGCTTATGTATCTTCAGTCCTGGGCGTGGGATAAGCCGAACGTTATCCGGGAGCGCCAGTGTGTGGCGAACGGCGATTTCGTAGCGTACATCGGCGGATATCCCGAGCCTACGGATAAGACGCATGCTTACCGGCCGGGAGATGAGGTTAGAAAAAATCTCGTTTTTGTTTGGGACGGCCTCGGAGAAAATGAAGTCACCGCCAAATGGCGCATAGAGGAAATAGGCGGCGGCGTCGTCGCCTCCGGCGTTAAGAAGGTCAAACTGAATCAAGGTGATATCAGGCTTCAGCCGGTTGCGTTTAAAACCACTGACGTAAATGCCGAAAAACGCTATCGCCTTTCTGCGGAGTTTTCGACAGCGAAGGATGGAGACAATCCGGCCAATGCCACCGTAAAATCCGATTCGGTAGAATTTGAAATTTATGCCAAGCGTCTCCCCCGCGCGTGGAAAGGCGCACCGGTGGCGCTCTTTGATCCTGCGGGAAAAACATCCCCGATCCTTGATGGTTTCGGCATAAAGTACGTTAAAGTCAATTCGCTCGGCGATCTCCCGAAGAATACGGAGCGCCTTATTGTCGGTTGGCGGGCTCTTTCGTCGGCGCAGGGGCTGGAGAAGCTTACGCCGCGTGTGGAAGAAGGGCTTAAAATTCTCGTCATGCAGCAAACGGCTGATGTTTGGCAGTCGCTCGGTTTCACGGTTGAGGATTCCATGGCGCGACAGATGTACAACGTGTCGCTCGAACGTGTCGCCGACCGGGATCTCGGGTACTGGGCTGGTGCGCCGGTCGAGGACGCGGTATTCGGAAATGTGATGAAGCACGAGACGCGGCGTGGGCCGCGCTGGACGCATACGCATGCCGTTTCGGCGACGCCGATTTTAATTCCGCAGAAAGCGGGGTTCCGTCCGCTTGTCCGAGGCGAATTTGACATGTCATACACGGCGCTTATGGAGGAGGTGACGGGTGAGGGTTCCGTCACATTCTGCGCGTTTGACTTTGAAGGGCGGACGGAAAAGTGTCCTGCCGCCTGGCGCGTCGCATCGGCGACGATAGAGCGCTTTCTCCATGGTGAGACTTCCGCGCCGACGAGAGTCTACACTTTAGGAAAGGCGGCTGAGAGGTTGGCGAAGACGATGTCCATTGAAAGCTCGCCGTACAAAGGCGGTGTGCTTGATAATGCGGAGCTTCTCATCGTTGGGCCGGACTCGGAAGTCGACTTCGCAAAAATTGAGAAGTCCGTCGGGTCGGGCCGTGCGTACATCTTCGGAAATCAACAGCTCGCAATCGAGGCCGGGATCGCCGATTCTACTGGCGTAGTATACAGGGTGCGAAATTTTAAATCTCTTCCCGCTTCCGTTTTTAGAGGCGTAGGCCCTTCGCTTCTCAGGTGGCGCGACGGAGTTAAAGTGTCGCGCTTTAAGTCCGCAAAGGGATTTTCGGTGTGCGGTGACGGGCTTTTCGCGGTGAAGGGTCCTATCGTGTTTGACGCGATCGATCCGTTCCAGGCGTGCGACCGCTATCGGTCGGCCGGAGGAAAGGCGGCCGTGCTTAACCGCGGCGGATGGGGGTCTGTCCCCAAGGGCGAAAAGGACCTGTACCTGCGCAGCTCGTCGCAGAGCGAGGACAACGACATGCGTCGCTTAGCGATCGTCTTCGGCAATTTTGGCGTTGGCGCCGAGAGTAAGGTTTTTGCCCGCTCACTTTACACAAAGCCTGCTGAAAAGTATGAACCGATAGCCCAGTACAATGTGCTCGGGCCGTGGCCGAGCGAAAAGGACGACGATCACTACATGGTCGACACGATCTTCCCGGTCGACGAATCGAAGGGTGGCGATTCCGGCGCATTCGCCGAGGAGATGGCGATAAAGGGCGATGTCCAGCCGAATCCGCGTTTCCATCCGCTCGGGCTCAAGTATCTCGACGAGACGCCCGAGGATCTTCGATTCCTCGACTGGCGTCCCGTCGTGAAGTCGCGCGCGGACGGATACGTCGACTATGCGACGGCTCATCCCCTCATCGCCGCGCAGAGTTTCTGCACCTGTTATTGCGTGGGGTTCTTCAAGCGTAGAACGGCGGGCGAGATAACGGTGCGCTTCGGCGTCGACTGGCGCGGCAAGATATGGGTCAACGGCAAGGCGTTCGATCCCGTCTACGGCGGGCACAAGGACGAAGGCTCTGTCATCTACGAGCGCGTTCCGGTGAAAGCGGGCGACAACTACATTACGGTGAAAGCGGGGTGCGGTCAGTCGGTAAAGGCGTTCTGGCTCAATATCAGCCATGAGCCTCAGCCCGGCGAGGTTGTGCGCACGCAAGTTCCCGAACTTGATGATATCGAACTTTACGAGTCGGCCAATCCGCGTTTCGATCCTTATGAATATGTCTATTGGTGATTCATATTGCGCATCGCCGGATATGGCAAGAAAAAACGGCATTCAAGGTGCAAAGATATGAAAATAAGTATAGTGGCGGCATTTGTTCTGTCCGCAGCGTGCGTAGCAAACGCAGACGAGAAGACTAAAGCGGTTTCTCCAATGCCTATACAACGTACGATGAACGCGCTTGAAAAATCGACAGCCTCTCATCCATCCCGCGTAAGAATGCTCTTTTACGGGCAATCCATAGTTGGGCAGGGCTGGCACACGAACATCGTCCGTCAACTCAAGGAACGATATCCGACGGCCGTTCTCGAAGTCGAAAACCGTGCGATAGGCGGTTTCACTTCGCCGGATCTCATCAGGACCGCAGAAAGCGATCTCTACTCGTTCTATCCCGATATACTTTTCTTCCACGTCTACGGCCCTACTGATAAGTACGAGGAGATAATCCGTAAAGTCAGGGCGACGACGACGGCGGAAATCGTTCTTTGGACGAGCCATCTCGAAAAGAAAGAGTGCGAGACGCGCGAATCGATTGAGGCTATTCTTGCAAATCCGGACGAGCGATCAAAGGCGATTGAGGATATAGCGGCGCGTCACGGATGCCTGTTTATAGACCTGCGAAAGAAATGGTGCAGAATGATGCTTGATACCGGCGTCGGATATGATAAACTTTTGAAAGACGGCATACATCTTAATGCTGAAGGACCTGCGTTCTGCTATTATTCGAATTTCATCGCCGAGGAGCTTGTTCGGGTTCCCGCCGCGAACGGACTAGCGGAGTTCAGCGGCACGATTACTGAAATTCCAGTTACCGACGGCCGCGTCAGATCGGGTCCGGGCGGTTCGCTCGTTCTTGAGTTTGACGGCAATCGCGTAGTTGCCGTTTCCGACGGGACGGGCTGCGGGGTGTCAGACGTGCTCTTGGATTCCAAACCTCCGCAGGAATATCCCGAAATGTATTTCACGACAAGACCGTCGAAGATTGTTTCGTGGATGCCGATGATCAAGCATGTGGAGACAGTCCCCGGCGTATGTCCCGTCGCGGAGGATTGGACGTTGACGTACATCGAAGGTACGAAGCCACTCGGAGACCCTGTTCGGTACAAGGTTGAGGGAAGCGTCACCGGTTTTGACGGGGAGGGCTGGAACACGAATGATTTCAAGTCGGTATCCGGTCGTGTTGTGATAAACAAGTCTGATTTCCATACGTGGCAATACAGATATTTCATCAAGGAGTGCAACGGAGATAAGTCGCTTGATTCCGCGCCCGGACAGACGATAACATGGTCGACGAGGCCTTTGTTCGCAAATCCTTTCGCGGGCGGCAAAAAGGATGAGCGCACGACGATAGTTCAGAATTGCTCAAACGGGAGGCATATTCTTTCGATAACTCCCGCCGACGGGGGCAGGATCGGCATAAAGTCGTTTATCGTTTATACTCCGGCAAGGAGGCAATAATGTTTATTGAGATGATTTTTGTTTAAAAAAAGCTTGAACGTCATTGAATAACTATATTTTTCATTGCATTTCTGCGACGCTTTTTAGTAAAATGCCATTTATGAAAAATAGAATAGCATCATCTGTGTCGGTCTTAGTGCCGATAGTGGCGGCGACGATCGCGGCTTTTCCGCTGAATTCGTCGGCCGGTGTCGAGGATACCGTATGGAATGCTCAGCGCGAACGCGCGAAAGAGCTTAAAAAGGTCAATGCCAAGCGTCTTAGGGACGCGGGTGAGAAGGGCGATGTCGCGTATTTCGCGGTTCCCGCGATGAGCGAGGTGATGCGCCTCGACGATACATGGCCTGAAGACGGCGAGCTTAACGGAACCGTGAGATGCGTGCTCGCCAAGGGCGAGTTCGAGTCATGCTCGTTCCAGCTTTTTTCGTTCAGAGATTTTGATGATGTGGAGCTTAAGGTCGATCTGCCCGGGCTTAAAAACGATATCCGCGTCGTAAAGCTCTGGTTCCAGAACGGCAACGGCTGGGTGAGCTACTTCGACGATACGGGCCTTAAGCTTACGCCCGAACTTCTGCTCCATGACGAAAACCTCATCAAGGTGGTCAAGGACAAGGAGCCCGCAAACTACGCCCGCGTGCGCAAAGACGGCAAAGATAAGTACCATTGGATTTCGGCTCCTAAAAAGGCCGATTCGTACAACAGCGGTTTCAATCAGTACGATCAGGGCTTTTACGATGCCGACAAGCTTCTTCCCGTGTCGCTCGAGAAGGACTCCTTCAAGCAGTTCTTCATCACCGTAAACGCCGACAAGAATCAGAAGAGCGGTATTTACAAGGGTAAGGTTACCGTCACGCGCAAGGGCAAAACGCTCGCTACCGTTCCGCTGTCGGTCAGAGTTCTTCCCTTCGAGCTCCCGATGCCTAAAGGCTATCTCGAACCCGAGAAGCCCTATCTTCACTCGTGCATGGGCGCGATGCCCAACCTCGGCCGCCTTACCGCCGCCTTGGGCGACGCGGAAAAGGCGAAGACTTATTATTTAGGCCGTCTTAAATCGCTTTACGAGCACTCCGTCTTCCACGCGCCTTACATCTACGAGGGTGATTTCGAGCGTCAGAAATGGATCGTGGATTCGTTGCGCAAAATCGGTTTTCCCCTTGATGTCGTGATCTGCAATCCGAGGGTTCCGTGGTTCGCTCTCAATTTCGGCGGACGCATGAGCTGGCGGAATTACTACGATTCCGTCGTTTCGGCGCGCGAGTGCAGGGAGTATTACGATAAGCTTCTTCCCGGTTCGACAATTCTCTGCGCCCACGGCGACGAGCAGGGTACCGCTTTCGTGACGGCTCACCGCGAGTTGTTCCGCGAATACGAAAAGCAAGGCATTCACATGGGTTGCGCCGGCCACGACGCGCTTTTGTACAAGGGCGGTTACGCTTATTCGTTCATGCCTCTCGGAACATCTCCTGACGCCATGATCAGTAAAACGCGTCCATGGCGCGAAATCGGCAACACCTGGCTCGGCTTTTACGCCGCTCAGCATACGGCCAGCGAGAATCCCCAGTTCGTCCGCCGCCAGCACGGTCTTTTGGGCTGGCTCAACGGTGCGACGATGTCGTATAACTACGAGTTCGCCATCGGCAGCTTCAACGACCGCGCCAACGTCCTTTACCGTCCGATGGTCGTTTCGTACGCCGACAGCAAGGGGCTGATGGAGACTATTCAGTACGCCGGCTTCCGTGAGGCCTGCGACGATATCCGCTATGCGACGTATCTGAGGCAGCTCGCCGACGAGTCGATCGCCAAGGGCGATGTCGATGCGCGGCTTTTGGCGAAGAAGGCCCGCATGTATCTGGCGATGCTTAATCGCGACTCGGTCGATCTGAATCTCGCCCGCCTTGAAATGATCGAATATATCCTTAAGATGCGCGAGGCGCTCGGCAAGTAACCAGTAAGGAGTTTTAAAATGAAAAAGTTGTTGTTTGTATTTTCGTTGTTGACGGCCGCTTCGGTCGTCGCCGCTCCCGCGGCCAAAAAGCCTGTTAAGCCCGAGAAGGTCAGTCAGGAAGCCTGGAAAGCTCTTAAAAAGGAAACCGACGCTCTAATCAAAAAGAACTTCAAGGGCGGTTTCGCCAATTACTGGCATAACGACATCGACGCGGCCCGGGCGATGCTCGTCGAGGCTCTCGGCAAGGATGTCTACCTCAATAAGGAGAAAATCGAGATCTGCCGCCAGATCGCCAGATGCGATCTTGAGGCGACCCGCGATGTCGCGAGGGCCCTGGAAGCCGTAGAATATCCGTTTAAGGAGCTTAAGCTTTCCGAAGCCGACAAGGCTCTCGCCGAGCGTTGCCGCGATGACGTCAAGCGTCTTGTGGATTTCAATCCCAAGAAGTCTCAGACCGCAGCCTCCAAGCCTAAAAAAGAGCGTGACGAGGCGGCGTATCAGGTCGAGTTCGCCAAGGCTAAAAAGCCGCACGGTTATCACGGCGGTCTGATGCGCGATTATGTCGCGTACTGCAACAAGGCCTACGGCGCCAAGATGTTCGAGAAGCTCGGCGTCATGGTCGAGAAAAACTATGAGCTCAATACGAATTCCTACGCCCTGATTGAGGTTTTCAATAATATTTCAGGTACTTGGAAACCTACGGGGTATATGGCGACGGCCGATTGCGCCGAGCGACTTATCGACTTTGTGGAGAAATACTCCTCAAAGATGAAGGCTCCCGACGCAAAGGCGAAATTTAAATATCTCTCCAAATATCCGCGGTTGAGCGACAAGGCTTATGCTTACGCGAAAGAATTTCTCAAGGAGAAAGTTCCCGAGAAAATGCACGAAGGCGCGAGGAAAAATCTTCTGAAGGATCGCGCCGAGGCGGCCCGTTACGTGGCTATCGCCGATGCTCTCGCCGACCCCGGTGATGCCGACGATATCTGCGAGGATTATCTTGAACTCATCGGCAGGAAGGGTGATAAGGTTGAGCTCGCCAAAGTGTACGAGACCGTCGCCAAGAGACTGGTGGCGCGCGGCGACGAAAAGGGCGCGAAGAAGATTCTCGCTTTTCACGCGAAGATCGTCCCTCCGCGCGAGCAGGTCAAGTGCGAATGCTTCTGGTGGAAGGACGCTCCCCGTTCTTTGACGGGCGTTCTCGAATCCGATGTCTTCAAGAAAGGCAAGAAGAGCTATCTCAACATCAAGTACGGCGAGAATCTCAAGTTTCTCATCGAGACCGACGCCGCGATCACCGGTCGCGAAATGACTCTTGACGACGGAAAGAAGTTCCGCTTCACGGAGTTCTTCTCGTATGCCGACGGCACCGGCGTGAGAATCATCATCAGAATGTATCTTGAGAATATGGATGATGTCAAGATGGGCATCGCCAATCCTCCCGGGTTCGAGTCGTATGTCGCCACGGGAGTTGAAAATCCGTATCACTGCCTGATGTTCAATCCCGCCGAGGGCGGCGATGTCGACTCCAACTTCATAACCCAATACGACAACATCACCGGTCACCGCACGGCGAAGGATGACTTCCGCATCGATTCGGTCTATCTTGACGATGGCGTCGCCTCGCTCATCACATTCCCGTGGGAGACCGTCTTCGCGTCGATTCCGTCCGAAAAGACGCCCGCGTGGTATGTCGAGTTTATTCACTGGATCAAAGGCGGTTACAGCCTCGGCGGTTCTCCGTCGGTCCACAACCGTTCGTCCTTCGCCGAACTGAAGTTCACCGGTTTTGACAAGGAGGCCGACGCTATGATCAAGCGCAGACTTCTTTTCGCCGGGAAGAAGCGTTTCAACGCCTCGTGCGCCGCGCGCAGCAACGGCTACATCGAGAAGTGGCAGGATCCGGAACTGGGCGATCAGGAGTTTTATCTCGCCAAGGTAAAGCCTTTTGTCGCTTCGATCAACGCCTATACCGCCCGCATCAAGAAAGCGATGACGGACGATGAGGTTCTCGAGATTTACGCCGCGGTCGGCGAGAAGCTTTTCAACGCCAACTTCCTCGTCGAGGAAATGCGCCGCGAATGGCTCGAAAAGAAATACACAGGCGAATAATCGGGTTGAAATCATGAATCATGCTGCGATATTTATGTCTTTAATAGCAATTGCGGTATCGATATCATGCGACAAGGCGTGCGCTAAGGCCAATGCGGCCGATGCGCACGCTTTTGGTTCGCAGGTCGAGTTCGTTGACTGCCCCAAGTGCGATAAGCGTATGCGTATTTCCGAGGACGGTAAAAAGGCGTTCATAAATCGCAGTAAAGTGAGCGAGGATAAGCGAGCTGAAATGGTAGAGCGCGCGAAGCGCTTTCTTAAGCTCGCTGAGCCTATTAAGCCGGCCAATCCTAAAACTCCTCTTATGGGGTGGTCGAGCTGGAATACTTTCGGAGCAGAGATTTCGGAGGGAGTAATCGTAGAGACGGCTCGCGCTATGGTTACTAACGGCTTAAGAGACGCGGGCTATGTTTACGTTAATTTGGACGACGGATTTTTTGACGGCCGCTATCCCGACGGTAAGCTTAAAATCCATGCGCGGCGCTTTCCCGAAGGGCTTAAGGGTACGGTCGATGCGATTCACGCTCTTGGTATGAAAGCGGGTATCTATTCTGACGCGGGAACTAATACGTGCGCGAGTTTTGGTGGCGAATTAGGCGGTAAGGGCGCGGGACTTTGGGGGCACGATGCAGAGGATTGTAAGCTCTTTTTCAATGAGCTCGGTTTCGACTTCTTTAAGGTCGACTACTGCGGCGGATATCAGCAGAAATTACCCGAGCGCGACCGCTATGCTGAGATTTCAAAAGCGATTCGCGCAACCGGCAGGGATGTTCATTTCAATATCTGCCGTTGGGCGTTCCCGGGCGCGTGGGCGGCGGACGTGTCGGACTCATGGCGTACTTCGGGCGATATCCGCGCCGATTGGGAAGTTATAAAATTTATTACGACCAATTCCTTCAATCTCGCTTCGTACGCACGCCCCGGCAAGTTCAACGATATGGATATGCTCGAGGTCGGTATGCTTAAGGGTAAGGTAAAGTCCGCGTTCGGCAAGACAGATCCCGGGATTACACGCGATGAAGAGATAACTCATTTCGGCATGTGGTGCATTATGACATCGCCTCTGGTGCTCGGGTGCGATGTTAGGAATATGGATGGCGAATCTCTTAAACTCGTTAAGAATCCTTACCTTATCAGAATGAATCAGGATCCTCTCGGCTTGCAGGCGTATGTCGCGGCGCGAGAGGGCGAAGTTTATATGCTTACTAAGGACGCGTTTGTATTGCGCGGCACTTCGCGCTATGTGGCCGTATGCAATACTGGAGATACAGAGAAAGAGTTTACGATTAAAGCGCGCGATTTGGATTTAGCGGGTTCTATCGCGGCGTTTGATCTCGTTGAGCGCGGCGATTTAGGCGAGTTTACCGATGAGGTGACGATTCGCCTTAGACCTCACGCATCTAAGTTCTATCTTTTTGACGCGGAGCGTAGGTTAGATCGCGTCGTTTATGAGGCGGAGGGCGCTTTCCTCGCGGAGTACGATAATCTCGGTAAGCGCAGCCAGGGCTCGCGCATCGTTCCGACCTGGTACGATGTCGAAGGCGCGTCGTGCGGCATGGTCGTCGCGAATCTCGGCGGCAATAAAGATAATACGCTTACATGGAGAGATGTTTATGTTTCTAAATCGGGCGAATATACGCTTACGCTCCGTATTCGAACTGATAAGGATTGTGCGTTTTATATGACCGTCAATGACGGAGAGAAAATATTTGTTCAGGCGAAGGGTGGAGATAAGGCGAAGTTCATCGATTTAGCTTACACGGTAAAACTCAATTCCGGCTCGAATAAGATCAAGCTTTTTAACCTGACTGACAAGCTCCCTGAAATCGATTGCTTAACCGTAAGATGAAGTGAGGCCTTGGTTTTCTAACAAGGAGTGATTTTATGATTTCTGTTTTACCTATTTGAGGAGTCCCGCTTTTCAATATTTTTGCGTCCGCAGGAAATATCGCTCGTGTCGCTCGTTGTGTTCGGCGTTGTGTTTTTGGTATAATGCAAAAGTTTAGAATTTGAAAATGAAAGAGTAAATTATGAAAAAGTTATTTGTTTTATCTTTGTGTTTAACATCCGCATCTCTTTTTGCCCAGCCCGTTGTTCCCGGCGAATATACAGATCCTTCTAATCTCAAAAAGGTGTTCGAGCCTCCGCGCTATTTCAAAGCTCCCGTAGAACGCCAATTTCCCTACATGTCGATTTATTACGTCAAGCCGATCGTGACGACTGACGAGAAGGTTGAGTTTAGTTATTACGTCACCGATTACAATCATTCCCAGGAGCGCTTTTGCGATAATTCCCATCGCTTTGATGTCTACTTAAAGGTTGTTACTTCGACTGGGCGTGAGCTTAAGAGAACTAAGAGCGACGTTGGCGCGGGTGATGGTAAGTTCTCCTTCAAGCCTTTCCCGAAGGGCGAGTATGAGCTTTGTATCTGGGCGGTCGACCGCTCCAATAAACTCGAATCGCATCGCATCTGGCATACGTTCCGCGTCGTAACTCCCGAGGATCTTAAAATTCCCGCCGATAAAGTCTATACGGTAACGGCCGACGATCTTAAGGCGTATGAGATTTGCAATAAGGGTGATTTGGGGCGCAAGGTTCTCGTTGAAGTTCCTCAGCCTCCTAAAAAGATGTCTTTTAACGATCAGTTCAAGATGTACAAAGAGGTAATCGCGAAGTATATCGAAGAGAATCCTCCTAAAGCCGATGACGGTAAGGTCGGCTATACGGTTTATGCTCCAGCGCGCGGCGGAAATATTATTTTCAACTCCTGGCGCGCTCTTAAGGTCGTAAACGATTCTGGTTACGATACGAATAAGGTTGAGCAAGCTGCTATTAAAACGGCGCAGGGATTGCAGAAACTTCTTAACGATAAGGCCGCCGCCGGCTTTAAAAAGGTTGTTATGCTCCCCGGCACTTACCGTATAAGCGGCTTCAGCTCCATTAGACTCCCTTCGAATATGACGCTTGACTTAAACAACGCTGTCATTAAATGCAACGCGTTTGCGGGCGTTCACGGGTGTATGGTCAGAATCGCGGATGTCAAGGACGCCCACCTGGTGAACGGCGTCTTGGAAGGTGATTATTTTGAGCATTATTACGACGCATTGCCCGGCAATCCCGAATGGCCGCTCGGATTTTCGATTTCCTCCGAGGCGGTTGACTGTTCCGTCGAAAATGTGGTTGTCAAGGATATCACAGGCTACGGCGGCAGTAACGGTATGGGTAGGCGCAACGGTTCGCTTCATCGTTTTTATCGCGGTTTGGGCAAGTTCGTTCCCGGTGCGCTCGATCCTAAGACCGGCGAGCTTATCGCGGATCGTAAACTTCAGTTTACGAGCGGCTTCGTTAAGGTCGAGCCCGAAAAGGTTAAGCGTGTTCAAGTCTCGAAGTATCTCGGTTATCAGGGTATCGCTTCTCAGCAGTGGCAGCTCGTCGGATGCTGGTATGACAAGGATAAGAAGTTTATTTCGTCCGAGACCATCTATCAGTACCGTGAAATTCCAATTCCTGCTAATGCCGCTTTTCTGCGCGTAACTCAGCTCAACTGGTCTTTGGAAGAGGCCAATAAGTCCGGTCTTACGATTTGCGCGTTTTTCATCCCGAGAAACTGCATTATTAAGAATTGTACTTTCGATCGCGCACGCTGTGTAGGTTATGCCGCGAGCGCGATGAGAAACTTTCTTTTCGAGGGCAACTTCATCACCCGCAGCGGAGAATCCGCCGCCAAGTGCGCTTTCGACGCGGAAGACGGCTGGGATATGATGCAGGATACGACCTTCATCGGGAACAAGTGCAGCGGCAATATGCTTAACAACTCGCTTCTTACATGCTGCGGACACAATTTCATTTTTGAAAAGAACGATTGCGCGCTTCACTTCTGGGGCCGTACGCATTCTCCGTGCGTGCGCGACAACAAGATCACCTCCGGTACGTATTACTGCGACAGCCAAAACCGCTCGGGGTACGGACGTTTCGCCCGCAATGCATATTCGAGAATGCTTTCGGTTCCCCAATCGAACGGTGACGCCCGTTTAGGGTGGGATTTTGCGTTTGTGAACATGGATCTGATGAATCCCGATACGAACAGCTGCGCCAATGTGTCTCTGAGCGATACGGCGCGTCTGGTGAATTGCAAAGCCTCCAACCGCAATGTTTCGCCCGCCAATGCCGTCGGATGCTGTTTTGAAAACTGTCAGATCGGTTTTCTGAAAAGCGGTATATGGAACGGAGTCGTGATGAAAGGCGGCAAGTTCAACGCGTTCAGAGGGAAGAACATTTTTGACAGATGCGATTTCACCAAAACTTCGTTCCACAACTTCGCCGACGGCAAGCAGATATTCAGGAATTGCAAATTTGACGGTTGCAGCTTCGTCGGAATTTCAAACGGTTCGATAGAGTTTGAAAACTGCATATTCACCAAAACCTCAATGTGGAACGGATACTGGTGCAAAGCCAGCGACATAAAGTACAGGAACTGCACTTTCGACGTTCCCGGCAAATGCTTCCTAAGGCTTGGATCGTACGGTATCGGCCAGATCGAGTTCGATTCGTGCAAAGCGACCACGGACTTGAAGTCCGGAGTAATCTTCTGCGACATCTCGGACTGGCGCGCCAGCAAGCCCGGTGATACCGTCGCAGGCAGAATTTCGCTTGTCAACTGCTCGTTCGGTCCAGGTTTCGACAGCGCGGTCGGCTGCTCCTCGTTCAGGTGGGCGCCTAAAAAGCCCACCAAGTCGGTGACATACGTCACCAGGAACGTGAGAATGGCGAAGGGCGCTCCCGTTCTCGGCTCTCTTCCTCCGACGATTCCGCCGCCCCCGCAACCTCAAAAGACTGAACCTGCCAAGAAATAAAGGAAACGTCTATTTCGGTTGATGTTCAAAATGAACATTCATTTCATCGGAGCGGGGGGCGTCGGCATGGCGGCTCTCGCTTTTCTGGCGAAGGCTCGCGGCGACTCCGTTTCGGGGTGCGACGCGTATTCTTCGCCGCGCACGCGTTGGCTGGAATCAGAAGGGATTCCCGTTGCAAAAGGCCATGAGCCATCTCATATCAACGATGCCGACGAGATAATCGTAACTCCCGCGGTTTCGCCGTCCAATCCCGAGTATTTGGCGGCAAAGGCTCGCGAGGCGTTGGGTTTGGCGCGGGTCAGGTATCGCGGCGAAATGCTCGCCGAAATCGTGTCGGCTCGCGAGTCGATCGCGGTCTGCGGTTCGCACGGTAAAACCACTACATCGACGTTTATCGCGCGACTCCTCGCGCGTCTGGGTGAAAAGGTCGTCTGGGCGATCGGCGGCGAAACGGGGGAATTTCCCGTTGCCGGTTCGGCAAACTGTGAACCTGATGAAGGCGTTCTTGTGGTAGAGGCCGACGAATCGGACGGTACTCTCGCGCTTTACAGCGCTTCGACGCTCGTTGTCACAAATTGTGAGTACGATCATCCCGATCATTTCAAGACATTTGAAGATTATCTCGCCTGCTACGACAAGGCGAGAAGCCAGGCGGGCGAAGTGATTGAGTCAGAGTCTCTCGATCTCGATGAATTCACGTCGCGCGAAGAGTTCGCCTTTCTGTTGACGTTGCCTCTTCATAACCGGAAGAACGCCCGCGCGGCGATTGAAATCGCGCTGAAACGCGGTTACAGCGCCGATGCGATAGCGGAAAAGCTCTCTGAAATAGTATGTGATCTACCCGATCGGAGATTTCAGAAGATATGGCCGGTTAAAGAGTCCGACAACGTTTCCAACGGCACCGTAATCGTTGATTACGCGCATCATCCGACGGAAATGAAGTGCGCCGTCGAAATGGCGCGCCGGATAACGAAAGGGCGCCTTAGGGTTCTCTTTCAGCCGCACCGTTATTCGCGGACAAAAGCGTTGCTGAATGATTTCGCTCCGGCGATGGCTTTGGCCGACGAAATTGTTCTATGCCCCACGTATGCGGCGTTCGAAGAGCCGCGCGAAGGCGGCGATATTGCAGACTTATACCTGGCCTGCCGTAAAACGCTATCGGGGCGTGTCTATCTTGCGAGAAGCTGCGCCGAAGCGTGGCGCCACGCGTATTTGGAAAGTGCCGAGGGTGATGTTACGCTTCTTCTTGGAGCGGGCGACATCATAAAGCTTGTTCCCCGGATAATTGAAGACTGCGAAAAAGAAAAACGCGCTCCGAAAAAGACGGATGTTTCCAAATTCTCGTTTTTTAAAACCGGCGGCGTCAGCGTAGGCGGAGGAGACGAGGTTGTGGTCGGTTGCGGCTCGAACCTGTGGATAAGCGATTTGACGTGCGATACCGTCTATAAGCGGATTGACGCTTCTGAAAATACAGCGATAAGTTCTATCGGAAAATGTGTCGTGAGCGCTGGAACATTGGGGAAGACGCTTTCTATACCATGGATGACCGGGATTCCGGGCACTGTCGGAGGTTGGGTTAAGATGAATGCCGGAGCGTTCGGACATTCCATATCGGAGAAAATAACCCGCGTCAAAGCGGATGGGCGGTGGATATCTAAAGACGAGTGCGCCTTCGGCTATCGGCACAGCGGAATCAGCGGCGTGATTGAAGAAGTGGAGTTTGAAAATCTCGGCGTTGATAACGAAAGCGCAGAAGATTATCTCAATCGCCGAAAGAGGTTTCCGCCGCGTACATGCGGAAGTGTTTTTAAAAATCCGCCTGGAGATTTCGCGGGACGGCTGCTTGAGGAGGCGGGAGCCAAGTCGCTTCGTGTCGGCGGCGCGTATGTCTGGGAAGAGCACGCCAACGTCATTGTTGCGGGCGAAAACGCGACTTCAAGCGACATATTGGCTTTGGCGGGATTGATGCGCGAGAAGGTGCGTTACAGGTTTGGTGTAGAGCTCGAGCCTGAGATAGCCGGTCTTTCGTTTTGATATTATGATTGATTGGCATATATTTCATAAAGGGGAGACCGTCTCCACCAATACCGACGCCAGAGCGGGTCGCCACGGTGATGTGTTTACGGCGGATTTTCAAACGGCGGGCCGCGGACGGCTCGATCACAAATGGCTTTCCGAGAGAGGTGAAAATCTCATGATGTCGGTCGTTCTCGATGTCGCCGCTCTTGATGTCGCTCATGCGGCGACTTTGCCGCTTGCGGCGGGACTCGCAGCCGTTAAAACCATTTCCGCGTTTCTCGGTGCCGAGGCAGATGTTAAATTAAAGTGGCCGAACGACGTTTATGTATCCGGATTGAAGATTGCAGGTATTCTCTGCGAACGCGTCGGAGACAACGTCATCGTCGGCATCGGGATCAATGTCCGCCAGAAAAGATTCCTTGAAGAAATTTCAACGCGGGCGACTTCATTGGAACTTAACGGTTCGGGCGCCTCGGTCGATGAGGTCAGAGATGCGCTCTTGAAAAATCTTTCCGCCGTTTACGAGGTTTGGAGTGAAAAAGGTTTTGAAGTCATCTATCCGGAAATTGCAAGAATAGATTGGCTTAAGAATCGTGAAATCTCTATTATACAGACGGATGACGATGCTCTTCCTCTGCGCGGCGTGTGCGGTGGTATCGCCTCAAACGGTTCGCTTATTCTGAACAACGAATGCGTCTGGGCCGGTGAAGCGCACATATTATGTTGATCACATTTTTCTTGATTAGTCATTACAAAGGTTACGTGATAATATGATTGCAAATTGTATAATTGATTGTAACGAGAACATGAATCGCGGCGGACTGAAATTTTGCGGATGTATCGTTGTTCTGCTGTCAGTGTTGTTCAATTGTTCCGGTGCGCTCGCTTCTTCGCATATTTTAAGGTATAACAAGCCGGCAGATTTGTCCGTCAAGGGCTGGGAGAGGGAATCCATTCCGCTCGGCTGTGCGCATTTCGGCGTTTCCGTTTTCGGCGATCCCGCAAAAGAAAGACTCCAGGTTACGCATAACGCTTTTCTTACCGGCGGCAAAAAAAAGCGGAACACCGCGAATCTGACGAATGCGCTGGAAATATATCTCGATTTCCCCGTAGAGGAGTATGCGGATTATGAGAGAGGGCTTGATATAGATCGCGGTGTCGCCTGGACGGAATATGAATCTAAAGGAACGCGTTTCAGAAGAGAGTATTTCACTTCGTATCCCTCTCGTGTTCTCGCAGTCCGCCTGACGGCTTCACGAAAGGGGTCGGTTTCGTTTACGCTGCGTCCTGAAACGCCGTTTTTGTCTCCGTGGGAGAAAGACGGCGGCAACCAGAACTTCGGTAGGTGCGGTTCTGTAAGTTCGTCAGGTGCGACGATTGACGTGAATCAGGAGCTTGAGCGTTTCAAGGTTAAGTTCGCCGGTCGCTTTAAGGTTGTTCATGAAGGCGGCAATTTATCCGATGACGGTAAGACGCTGAGCGTAAAGGGCGCTGATTCGGCGGTTGTTTATTTTTCATGCGATACAAATTACCGCCTCCGCCCGGAGGTTTTCTCGGCATCAGATGATAAAAAGCTTGATTCGGGCGATGATCCTTCTTCGCGTGTGAAGTCTTTCGTTTCGGCGGCGGTCGATAAAGGCTGGGATGCTCTTCTCTCAGAACATGAGGCCGATTTAAAGCGCCTTTTAGGAAGAGCGTCGATTGATCTTGACGTGAACGCTGAAGATGCGGAAAAGACGACGGATGCTTTGCTTAAAGAATATAAGAGCGGAAAGCGCAGCCGCTATCTCGAAGAAACTTATTGGCTGTTCGGACGCTACCTGCTCGTTTCGTCTTCGCGCCCCGGTTCGCTCCCCGCCAATCTTCAAGGCGTGTGGACCGTGCATAAAGTATCTCCGTGGGGGGCGGGATATTGGCATAACATCAATGTTCAGATGAATTACTGGCCCGCGTTCAACACGAATCTTGCAGAATGTTTTTTGCCGTATGCAGAATTCAATGCCGCGTTTCGTCCGTCTACACGCATCTTTGCGATCGAATATTTAAAGCGCCATAATCTCGGCCCGATACCTGAAGAAGGCGAGGCTGAAAACATCTGGTGTGTAGGAACAGGCGTTTATCCCTATATGGTTTGCGGGGGCCCTGGCGGTCATTCCGGTCCCGGTACGGGCGCGCTTACAACGAAACTTTTTGCAGACTGGTATGATTTCACTCTCGATCGCGGCGCGTTGGAAAAGCATGTTTGGCCGGTAGTGCAGGGAATGAGCGACTTCTTTACCCGATGCGTCGTCGAAACGAATGGAGTCTATCTTTCGAAGTTTTCGGCTTCGCCTGAACAGATGGAGGGGCAATTGGAGGATAAATTCCGTTGGGGAATTGATAAAGCGCGTTACTACACGACGGTAGGTTGCGCGTTTGATCAGCAGATGATCTGCGAAAACGGCCGCGATCTTCTTCGCTTTGCCGATATTCTCGGACGCGGCAACGATCCTGTGGTTAAGAAAGTCCGCACTCAGATTGACAAGTATGATCCTGTTCAAATCGGAGCGGACGGCCAGGTGAAAGAGTTTCGCGAAGAGAATAAGTATGCCGAAATCGGTCAGCGCCATCACCGTCATATTTCCCAGCTTGTGGGGCTTATGCCGGGCACGATTATTACGCCTGCTACGCCCGAATGGCTGGCTGCCGCCCGCCGGACTCTTGATTTGAGGGGCGATCAATCGACGGGCTGGGCGCTCGCCCATAGAATCTGCGCACGAGCGCGGGCAGGTGACGGCAACAGGGCGCATAAACTGATCGGCAATCTCATTTCCACGCGCACCTATGACAATCTTTGGGATTCACATCCTCCGTTCCAGATAGACGGCAATTTCGGTGCGACCGCCGGCATAACGGAGATGCTGCTCCAGAGCCATAGCGGATATATTGATCTTTTGCCCGCTTTGCCTGACGCGTGGAGAAAGAAAGGCTCGTTCCATGGTCTTTGTGCGCGCGGCGCTTTCGAAGTTGATTGTTCATGGGAAGACGGCGTTCCGAAGCGCGTCGTGGTAAGAAGTCTTAAAGGCCGTACGCCGGATGTTCGTTTCCGCGGCAAGTCTGTCTCTTTCAGCCTCGAAACGTCCCGCTGATTTGTCAGTCAGACTCTTAACCGTTAATATTGCAATAATTGCAATAATTGTTGCAATATTTATAAATGAATTGTATTCGATTTTTTTGTAAAATCTTATGGTAATCCAATAATGGGTATTTGTATGAAAATCTTGAATATAAAAAATTGTCTTCTCGTCGTTGCCTGTATTACGGCTCCCATTGCGCCGGTAATGGCGCAGGAAATAGTTGTCGCCGCCTCTGATATTTCGATTTACGAAGAAGGGGATGCGTCAGTTAATTTGGGGAATCGTGTTTGGAGTTGGAGCGCCGCGGACGATAGCTCCATTCCGAAACAGTTTAAGACCCATTTTAAGACTTATTGCGAGGTTAAGCCTGTTGACGGCGGTAAGGAGTTTCTTGTTGCCGCGAGCGAGGGCGGTTTTGCTATCGTCGATAGGGAAACGAAGAAAGCGCGTAAATGGGGCATTTGCGGTCAAGAGTTGTTCACTATTGAAAAGATTTCAGATGATGTAATCGCTTTTTCAGGAAGGGATCATAAAAGCCGATCCGGTTGCGTATTTATTGTGGATTTGAAAAATCGCGAAAAAACCGCCGGGCGTTTTGTTTTTGATAAGCCGCGAGGCCTTTATTGGGATGAAGAAAAGTCTTATTTGTGGGTTCTCGATGCGGGAGCCTTGAATGGTTGTAAGTTCAAGAGGGAGAGCGACGGGACTTTTTCTTTAAACCGCGCCAAAATCATTTCTCTCGTTGATAGAGATACCGGCCTTGGATGTGATTTAAGGCCGCTTCCGAAATATACTAACGGCGTTCTTACCGCGAGTATGAAGGGGGCTGTCCGTTTATTCGATTTAAAGAAAATGTATTGGTGCAAGAACAGCACAACTATCCCTGTAGATCACGTTAATTCATACGATACGAATGTTGACGGTAAGGCGTTCTTCGTAAGATTCCCCAAAGATGCCTCAGGCAGCGATGTTTTAGAGAAGCGTCAGTGGGGCCGGAGGTTTATTCCCTTTAAAAAGATTAAAGGCGCCGCCGTCCGCCGCGCCCGTTGGGTTCAGTGATGATGGATATGAAGGAGTTGATCATGAAGAGCGGTTTGTTTTTCGCAATCTCGGTTTTTGGTATCGGCGTCGTTTCTGCGGCGGATATTATCGTATGCGATCAGGCGGGTGACCAGTCGATCAGGGTCTACGACGCGTCGCTTCCCGGTGACAGTCTCGGAGAGCCTAAGTGGACATGGTCGGGTCCGCGCGATCCGGTTATTCCCGCCTCGATGCGCAGGAAGTTTCTCGGCAACCTTGCCGAATGCAAGCCTACCGCCGACGGGAAGTCTGTTCTGGTTGCTGCGTGCAGCGGGTGTTGGGCCGTTATTGATTACGATACGTGCAAGGCTAAAGCGTGGGGCGAGAACAAGATGATGTCCCATTCGATAGAGCTTGTGGGCGATGATATCGTGGCGGTGGTGGCGACCGGCGGGAAATATTACGCGGGGCTTCTTTATCTCTTCGATATAAAAGGCGATAAGGCGCTTTCGCCTAAAAAGCAGAACGGTACAGCGTTCTGGTTCGACAATCCTCACGGGCTTTACTGGGATCCCAAGACGAATATTCTCTGGGTTTTAGATACGCCTTCGCTTACGCCTTGCGCCGTATCTCGATCGGCCGACGGGAAATTGACCCTGGTGCGTCTTGATGCGTATTCGCTCGTTGAAAAGGGCGTCACCTACGGGCATGATCTAAGACTCGTTCCCGGAACGCGGCTTCTCGCCCTGACGACGCATGAGAAGGTTATGTTCTTCGATATGGATAAGCGCGTTTTTCTCGACGGGCGCTCGATTTCAAAACGCGATGTTAAAGCGTACGATCCGGGGAAAGACGGTAAGGATCTTGTTACGACGGCACGCACCAAATGGTGGACCGACACGATTGAAATTTGCGAAGACGGCAAGATACGCGACTACAAAAAACTCCCCGGCGCGAAAATCTATAAAGCGAGGTGGAAGTAGTTGGGGGTCAGGAGTCAGGGGTTAGTGATCAGTGGTTAGTTGTCAGCAGGAGGATTATGAAAGGTAAATTATTTTTGATGATCGGTATTTTGTCTGCGCTTCAGTTTTGCGGCGCGGCAGATAGCGCCGTAAAGCAGGAGCCCGGAGAATGGGGCGCTGAAAACAGAGAAGAATGGGAGAAGGTAAAGCGCCCGGAGACGTTGAAATGGTTTCTGGAAAACGAATACGGCGTAAGACCTAAGGCGGTTGATGACGCGAAGGCTACGTATGAGTGCATTGAAAGGCTTGAACTCGACGGCGGCGAAGTTATCAAGCGCAAGATTAGGGTGAAGTACGAAGGTAAGTACGGCAAGAACCGTTTCGATGTTACGGTTTTTCAGCCGCGCGGCAAAGAGAATCTGCCGATGATGCTTCTTCTCTGCAATCGTCCCCAGGTGATGAAATTTCCCGAGGATAAGGTTCCTGAAGTCGATTTCTGGCCCGTTAGGGAGATTCTTGCGCGAGGTTGCGCGACGGCGGCTTTTATGCTCAGCGAGATAAGTCCTGAGACGTACAATCCTAAAACCGCTCATGCGAGCGGCGTTATCCCATGCTTTGAAAGGCCTGAAGACCGCACCGATACGAGCTGGGGAACTCTTTCCGCGTGGGCGTGGGGCGCGAGCCGTTTTATCGATTGGGTGGAAGGCGAGAAGGAATTTGATTCGTCGCGCATCGGAATTATCGGACACTCCAGAGGCGGAAAGGCCGCTTTGGTTGCAGGTGTGCTGGACGAGCGTTTTTCGCTTGTCTGTTCGAACAACTCCGGATGCGGAGGCGCGAAACTTAACCGCATGAAGCTCCCGGAAAGCGAATATTACAAATCGTTTTTGCATTTTAAGGTTACATACTGGTTTTGCGGGAGGATGGCGAAAGTCTTTCCGGGGCGCGAGGACATAATCGAGCACGATCAGGACGAGTGGCTCGCTCTTGTCGCGCCGAGAAAGCTCTGCGTAGCGTCCGCGACCGAAGATTTATGGGCGGGCCCCGCGGGCGAGAAGGCGGCTGCAGAGAGCGCTAAGCGCATTTGGAAGCTTTACGGGCGAGAATCCATGGTAAAGTATCATGTGAGAAAAGGAAAGCACGATTTAACCCCGTTCGATTGGAAGCATTATCTTGATGCGATGCTTGATGCTGACGCGAACGACATGTAAGTTTCTCTTAGAGCGCCTTGACGCGTATTTATTCGCTGGAATGGGACTTGTAGGTCGTCGCCCATTTTTCGCCCATTTTTTCCAATTGGAGCAGATTTTTTGCTATAATGTTTATCAGAAAGGAACATATATATATGCCTGCTGTAATGGAACAGATAAACAATATGAGCATGGAGGAGAAATTCGCCACGCTTGAGTACGTCTGGTCTTCAATTACTGGATGTGCGACGCCATCATGGCATGAACAGGAGCTTTGCGAAACCGAGAAGCGTGTTGCCGATGGATTAGAGCGCCCTATTCCTTGGGATAAAGCTAAAACAATCCTTGCGGGAATGCGTTAATGTTTCAACTTCAAATATTACCGTCTGCGATGTTAGATATTGCGCAGACGAGATTTTTTTACGAAGAAATCGAACCAGGACTAGGGGATAGATTTCGAGATGATATCTTTAACGCCATTGATAATCTTTCTCAATATGCGGGCATCCATGAAATCCATCTAGGATACTATCGCGCTATAGCTAATAGGTTTCATCAAAATATTTATTACAAGATTAATGGAGATGTTGTAACAGTTTGGCGTGTACTTGATCAGCGCTTTAATCCAAAGAGAATTCGTGAAGCTCTTTTCAATAACTAAACAACCCCCTAACTCCTAGCCCCTAATCACTAACTGCTAACTCGCGCGATAAAGGACAAAAAAAGAAAATGACGAGAATTACTTCTCGTCACTCACACGGGAACATTTCCCCGCATCAAGGTGATCCCTTCCTTGGGGACGAGACCACTCATATTTTAGCATACGAAGGATGGGCGAGAGATTGCGGCTTAGGGGGATTACGACCGCGCTTCAGCTTCGCGATTTACCCGACTCCATGATTCGCTAAATCTGGAGTCGTATTTTTCGGTCTTACGAAGGAGGATCGTTTTATGCACGCAGAATAGTACTGCAAAAATTGCAATATAAGTTGCAGTCTTTACAAATGATTTTTATCTCTTTATTTTGTACAATTGTTATAAGTAAAATCAATTGAAGGAGTCTTATGACTAAACTTGCAAAAATTCTGTCCTTAATTGCGACATGCTTTATTCAAAGCGCGTATGCTGCCGTTTATTACGTAACACCTGAGGCGGATGGTACGGGCGGCGGTACATCGTGGTCGGATGCTACGACACTATCTGGCGCGAACGGCAAGGTCGCGGCCGGCGATACGATCCGCATGAAGGCGGGAACGTATACGATGACGGCAGGTGTAACGATATCAAAGGCGATTACCGTGGAAGGCGGTTACAAGGGTGAGATTAATGATGATTCAACCGATGACTTAGTTTTGGCGGATAATCCTGAGACAGTTCTTGATGGTGCGTACAATAGCGGGGTATACGAAGCTGTAACCGTTACAAGCAGTTCAGGAACGAATTATTTTTATCGTATGGCGTTTGCTCGGTTTTATCGGCGTGGCTTTTTTAAAAAGAGTAAATCTTCCTTGGAAATGTATGATTGCCGATTCTTGAATAATTCTCCTACAATAGACTTAACCCATCAACAAGCTAACACGTATAGTGGAACCGGAGGTGGTCGAGGCGGGTGCTTTACAGGGCATACAGGCGATTATGCGTCTACCGCGACGTTAGTTCTTTCAAATTGCGTCTTTCAGGGGAATGTTTTAACAAGGGTTTTCCGGAAGCAAACAACTACGACATCAACAAGATATGGTGTAGGTTATGGCTTTGGTGCGAATTTTAGTAATTGGCAAAAAGTAAGTTTGTTAGATTGTCGTTTTATTGACAATGGCTTTGATGGTTCTGTTACAAATGTTTCGTCCTCGTCTAGTTCTGACCTTTATGCTCCGGTAAGATATGGCAAGGGCGCAGCGTTTTATGCATACAAAGCTCCAATAAAAGCTGAAAATTGCAAATTCATTGGAAACAATTATCTGATAGCGTCCGATATAGCATTGCAAGGTATTGTTGATTTGAATTCTGGGTGTGGAGGAAGTACATTTAATAATTGCGCTTGGGTGGGGAATAGGGTTGCAAGAGGCTCATATTCATTAAGTAATCAACGTTATGCATCCGCTGTGACTGTGGATGTCAGTGCAGGTAATACGGTAGATTTTAATAATTGTACAATAGCTTATAACATTGCGGGATCACGAGTTTCCGCAGCAGGCCTTATAGTGAATACGGGTGATGTAAGTCTTCGTAATTCAATTGTTTTTGGCAATTCCGTGAGGTCTTCAACTGCAGCGCCGGCGTATAAAGATATTCAAGGGATAAGTGCTAATGGAAGTTTGAATGTATCGACATCTCTTCTTACAAAGGAATATGCCAATGCATATATTACGGAGAGTGATTGTAAATACGGGAATCCAGAATTCGTTACTTCCGATAGTGATTTTCAATCTTGTATAAAAATTGGCGCTGTCAGTGGTAATATATACAATTACTTTTTTGATCCAGATAAAAAAGATGAAGTGTTGAATTTTGATGTGCATCTTCTTTCTGCAGATGGGTATTTTGATAATAGCGGTAAGCATTATGCAAAGGGAAGTACGGATGTAACCTCGATTGCTATTGATGCTGGTTCAGTAGATAGTGATTATTCAAATGAGCCTATGCCGAACGGCGGAGTTGTTAATCTCGGATTTTACGGTAATACCCCTGAAGCGTCAAATTCGCCTTCGGGCGGGCAGCCGACGTTGGCGGCAGATGATGTTGTTGTAACATTTACGGAATATGGTCAGCCTACTATAACGGTAACGCCTAAGGCGGCAGATTCTTCTAAATATAAAGCTATCGTTTCGATAAATGTAACTGGAAAAGTAAAGGGCAGTGGAGTTATCGCAGAAGAAACGAAGACCTTTGATTTCTCCAAGGCAGGTATAGAGCCGGGAAATTCGGCTGAGATGGCCATAGGAGAAATTTTTGAGCCATCATCGCAGTTGACGATTTCGATTAGAGTAACGGCTGATGGGGCACAAGACGTTGTTTTAGAAAAGACAGTGTCTGTTTCTGGCTCGCTCCCTGAGTGCTATGGACACGGCAATAATAATGTAGTTCATTATTGGGCAGATGCTCCAGGTAGAAACGACGGGTCGAGCTGGGTTCACGCCTATCGTGATTTGTCTTCTGCTTTGGGGGCTCTTTCTGCGGAGAAGAGTGAACTTTGGGTAGCGGGATCTAATGTGCTGCACGCTTCAACAGCTACATTAGCAAGCACATTTAACTCAACTATACGCGGAGGATTTACTGAGTGTTGTGATTCTCTTGAGGATCGTGAGGATGGCGCTATATCTGTCATTGACGGTAACAATAAGTATGCGCTATTTACTGTGTCTGTTACTGGTGGCTTAACTTGTTTTATTGAGCGAATGAAGTTCTGCAGAAGTGGTTCACGAAATATTAAAAAGTTTGGGCAAGGAAATCTCTCGTTGTATGGGTGTGTTATTAGCGATTGTGCAAAATCGGTGACTGGTTCAGGTATCTGTATTTCAGGTGAACAAGATGAAACTGTAGATAAATCAGAGATAGTAGCGGGTGAGAATTTATTTAATTCTTGTTGCTTTGAAAATCTTACACATATCACGGCGTCTAAATACGATTGTTCTGGCGCAGCTGTTTTTGCGAGAAATGCTATTAATGTTGTTTTTAATGATTGTGGTTTTGAGCGAAATGGTAATCTAGATGAGCTTTTCTCTCGTGATGGACGGGGTGGTGTTGCGATATACGCGCTTGATGCTCCTGTCATAGCTAATGGGTGTTATTTCATAGGTAATGTTGAAAGAACTTTAGTTGGTTCCTCCAATCCTCCTACTACAGAAAGAGAGTATCAGGTTAATTTCCGCTCTTCGGGATGCGTTACATTACATGGTAGTTGTGGGAATAGCGCATTCACTAATTGCCTTTGGTTAGGAAACTGTGGCACTTATTGTAATGATAACAATTCAAGAAAGGTCGGCACGTCTACTAACTCTGCGGCAGTTGTTGTCAGTCTTAGAAATGCAAGCGATACCGTAGACTTTGCAAATTGCACATTCGCATACAATATGTCGGATAGTGCGCTTTCGCCGACTGGTATTCTTCTCTTGAAGGGTAAGGGTAGCGCTGTTAACTCGATCTTCACGGGTGCTGTTACCGGCACTTGCTCGCGCGTCGCAAATCAGGTGTATGTCAATAATGGGGCCTCAATGACGCTCGACTACTGCATGTTTGACGCTGAGGGCGATTACGGCGCGGCGGAAGGCGGAGCGGTTACGGCGAGCAACATCATGTACGCAGATCCGCGTCTTGTCTATTCGCGCGATGATTTCGCATCGGGAGGGAATGTCGACTTGGTGAACGGTATTTACAAATCGAACGGCTCCGGTATTAATTCTGTTCTCGCGAACGCGAACGCACACTTGCTCGGTGGCACGGGCTACACCGATGAGAAATCGGGGCAGGTTGTAAAAACCTCAAGGCGCTATCCTTCACCGGCTATCGACGCCGGTAAGCCAGGCTACGATTACTCATTGGAGCCTCAGCCTAACGGTCGTAGAGTCAACCTCGGCTTCTACGGCAATACGCCGTGGGCGACGATGTCGGATCGCCGCGGCATGAAGATTATTATTCGTTAGTATTTAGTCATCAGTCGTTAGGCATCATATTAATAAAACTCGATAAAGGGTACAATTTAGAAACAAAAAAAAAGAGATTATATATGAATCTTAGCAGAAGAAATTTTTTGTTCGGCTCTGCCGCCGCGTCTATGTTGACCGGGTGCGCTTCGAGTAAGGTTCCCGCGCGCGTACGTGCAAAAGGGGAGAAATTGAATGTTGCGCTAATTGGCTATGGCATGCAGATGTGGTCGGCTCTTTTGCCGCAATTTGTAGGCTCTAAGGAGGGTTGGGGCGCTGAAAAGCCGTGTTTTAAGCTTCCTGATTTTTGCCGTGTTACTGTAGTGTGTGATTGCGACAAGGTTAGGGCGAAGTCGGGTGCCGCGCATGTTGATAGAGAGTATGCCAAAAATTCCATCTCCCAGGGGCCGTGCCGTTTTTGCACGGATTTCCGCGAGGTTCTGGCGGATCCGTCGATCGACCTGGTCTGTATCGCTACCCCCGATCATTGGCACGCCTATATCGCGGTTGAGGCGATGAAGGCCGGTAAAGACGTGTATTGTGAAAAGCCTCTTACATATAATGTTGATGAGTCGCGTAAAATTATCGAGGCGCAGAAAAAGTATGGTCGCATTTTCCAATGCGGTTCTATGCAGCGCAGCTGGGATGTGTTCAGAACGACGGTGATGGTTGTAAGAAACGGCTTTATCGGAGATGTTCTTTATGTTGACGCTAATTACGGCGTAGCGGGCAAGAAACTCGGCGGACCTTCGCATCCGGTCAGATTTTTTGAAGATCCAGAAAAGGCTTCGTCGGAAAGTGCGGCTAATCCCAATGTCGATTGGGATATGTGGCTTGGACCTGCTAAGTATAGACCTTACTCTAACCGGTTGGCGCCGGCTGATTACAAGAACAAGCGAGTCCCCGGGGTGCATAGTTGGTATCCGATGTTCTGGCGGTTTGATGATGAGACGGGTCTCGGCTATAACGGCGATTGGGGCGCACATCATCTTGATATTGCGCAATGGGGGTTGGATATGGATAAGTCCGGCCCGTATCGCGTTATCTGCTCCAAGGAACCTCATTCGACGAACCTTTATCATGGTGGCCGCCGCCAATACGGAATGAAGATGCTCTTCAAAAAGCCTTATGGCGATGTTGAGCTGTATCATGGTCCGTTTGGCGTTTGGGGAACCGTTTTTTACGGCACGAACGGCGTCGTTGCCGTTAACCGCGGTAAAATCGCGGTGTGGGAAGGAGCGGCGGTTAAGCCTACGCCGGCAGTCCGCGAG
>JAFXEU010000083.1 GCA_017520845.1 Kiritimatiellia bacterium
TGAGAGGACATACGATCCGTGGTTCAGACGCCAGCTTGATGAGATTGAGGCGTATAGGGAAAGTTTGAGACGTTCGGGAGGTCCGGATGGCTTGTCGGAGGATGTCCTGCGCCAGGCGAAGGTGTTCGGTTTTTCGGACAAGGAGATCGCCGCGCTCGTCGGATGCGCTGAATCGACGCTGCGGGCGAAACGCCTTGCGGCGGGGATCCGTCCCGTCTTCGGCGAGGTAGATACCTGCGCCGGCGAGTTCAAGGCGAAAACGCCGTACTACTACAGTTACTACAAATACGAGGACTCCAAGCCCGGTCGCGCTTCGCAATCGCCCGTCGATTTTCCGTTGTCCGATTCGCCGAAACGGATTATGGTGCTCGGCGGCGGGCCCAACCGCATCGGGCAGGGCATCGAGTTCGACTGGTGCTGCTGTCATGCGGCATTCGCGCTTAGGGCGCGCGGGTACGAAGTCGTGATGGTGAATTCCAATCCCGAGACCGTTTCGACCGATTACGATACGTCCGACCGGCTGTACTTCGAGCCGCTTACGTTCGAGGACGTGATGGAGATCTACGACCGCGAGCGGTGTGAAGGGGTGATCGTGCAGTACGGCGGACAGACCCCGCTCAATCTAGCGCAGCGTCTCAAGGCGGCCGGAGCGCGGATTGTCGGCACGTCTCCGGACGATATTGATCTCGCCGAGGACCGTGACTTCTTCAAGCGTCTGGTTGATGAGGTCGGGGTCAGGCAGCCTGCGAGCGGCATTGCCCGTTCTGTTGACGATGCGCATCGGATCGCGGCGGAAATCGGCTATCCGGTGCTGGTGCGTCCGAGTTTTGTCCTGGGCGGACGCGGCATGGCGATCGTGGCGACGGAAGGGGAGCTCGACAGGTATGTCGGCGAAGCGGTCGTGGCATCCGAGGGCAGGCCGATTCTTATCGACAAGTTCCTTGAGCACGCGATCGAGCTGGACGTAGACTGCGTTTCGGACGGCACGACCACGGTCATCGGCGCGATCCTTGAACATGTGGAAGCGGCGGGCTGCCATTCGGGAGATGCCGCGGCCGTCACGCCGCCGCGCTCGCTCGCGCCCGGGACGATTCAGGAGGTGAAGCGCATCGCCCGCGAGTTTGCCAAACGCCTTCACATTGTCGGTCTGATGAATATCCAGCTGGCCGTCACGCAAAACGAAGTGAACGATCGGATGGAGAAACCCTCGGGCATTTCCCAGACCGTGTGGATGATCGAGGTGAATCCGCGTGCGTCGCGCACCGTTCCGTTCGTATCCAAGGCGATAGGCGTACCGCTCGCGGATATCGCCGCGCGGTGCATGGTCGGGGAGAAGCTCGCGGATATCGGGTTCACGCAGGAGGTGATCCCCGCTTATTCATCGGTGAAGGAGGCGGTGTTCCCGTTCGTCAAATTCCCTGGTGCGGAAGTGTCGCTTACGCCGGAGATGAAGTCGACGGGCGAGGTGATGTCTATTGACGAGGATCCGGCGATCGCCTATTTCAAGAGCCAGATCGCGGCGGGGAGCCCGTTGCCGAAAAACGGCGAAGTGCTTGTGTCGCTTCGGGATGAGGACAAGGAGGCCGGTGCGGAAGTCGTTCGGGAACTTTCGCGGCTCGGTTTCGGCGTCTATGCGACGTGCGGCACATCGACGCGTCTTTGGGAGGCGGGTGTCGAGTCGAA
>JAFXEU010000084.1 GCA_017520845.1 Kiritimatiellia bacterium
CCTGCAGAAGAAGATACTGACCGCAAGGCAAATCCGGCCGGAGCCGACACCGTTGCTGTCACGGTGACAGGTCCTTCCAACTGGAGAACACCGTCAAACGTGTCAGGCGGTGAAACAGATGCATCCGAACGAAACACCGCTACATCGCTGTTTCCCGGCTTGACTCCATCCATCCAGTTTCCGGAATTGTCCCATTCTGAAGAAGCTGCACCGGTCCACACACAAACGGCCGGCGTAACATTTTCTGCCGCCTGCGCCGCAAGCGCACTCAAAAACACAGCAATGGAAACCACAAACTTCTTGTAGAGTAGAGACCCACGCCTCGACGTTGCCGTCGATGCGGCTTCCCCCTCATCAAACCGTACGTGCGGATTTCCCGCATACGGCTTTCCATTGAGTGCTTCTCTTTTTGTCACGGCTTTCGTCCTTTCTTCGCTTTAAATGGCTGTGAATTATATTTGTTTTTTTTTCTGTCAAATCCGCGTTCTCGCAGTTGCGAGGCGATACAGCCCATAGTGCGCCATCTCGCCATAGTACGAGTCCGCGAACTTCAACCGGTAACGCCGCTGGCTCTTCCTGTTGAGGAATCGCGCCATGCGCTTGAGAACATAGTGGTTCACCTTGCGGAAAACCCTCGACGGGTAGCCTACCGAGTAGAATCCGCCCCACCCTTTCAGCAGCCTGTTCACCCTTTGTACGACGGTTTCGACAGGAAGCAGCACATAGCGGGAATGCGTCAGTCTGTGGACTTCACGACACACACTTTTGACCGACTTCGGTGACGGGCCGAAGTGAAGATATCTCTTCCCCGTCCCGAAAAGCCTGTCTCTGACCTTCCTGAACTCATAGCCGAGGAACACGAGCGACGAGCGTTCCGCCTCAAGGTCGAGGACTTTCGTCTTTTCCCTGTTCACGCTCAGCCCCATGCGCTCTTCAAGTATGCTCTCCACCTTCCGCAGAAAGCCCTCCCTCCAGCTCTTCGCGAGAAGGACGAAGTCATCCGCGTAGCGGACTATCGTCATCGACTGCCCCATCGCTTTCGCCGCGAGGCCAGCTATCGTCTCGAACCAGTGCAGGTAGATGTTTGACAGAAGCGGGGATATGACGCCGCCCTGCGGCGTCCCCTTCCCCTTGGGTTTCACCATTACGCCGTTGGGTTCTCTTGCGCACGCTTTCAGCCACTGCCGAACGAGGTTCAGCACGCTTCCGTCCGCTATGCGCATCTCCAACGCCGACAGGAGTTTGTCGTGCGGTATCGTGTCGAAGTACGAGGACAGGTCCGCGTCGTACACCTTCGCGTTACCAGCCTTCACCTTCCGCGCAATCCGCTCCGCCGCGTCCTGTGCGCTTCGATTGGGGCGGAAGCCGAACGAGCAGTCGTGGAAGTCCGCCTCGAATATCGGCTCTATGACAAGTTTCACCGCCATCTGCACAACCCTGTCCTTGACGGTGGGTATGCCAAGCGGACGCAACTTGCCGTTCGCCTTCTCGATATAGACCCTTCTGACCGGACTTGCGCGGTAGGTCTTCGACCTGAGTTCCGCTTGGATGCCGGACAGAAACCCTTCCGCTCCGCCCTCGCTCCGCACGATGTCCTCGAAGGTCTGCCCGTCCACTCCAGGTGCGCCGCCATTGGCTTTCACGCGCGCCCAGGCGCACAGCAGGGTCTCCTCGTCCATCACACGCCCGTAGAGCGTGTAGAAACGGAACTTCGGCTCGGCTTTCGCCTTCCGTGACAGCCTCTCCCTCGTCAGCGCGAGATTCGGAAACCTGACCATGCGGTGCTTTGCCGCTATGGATGCGATTTCCTCCTCCGTCATGCGCTTCTTGCGAAGC
>JAFXEU010000085.1 GCA_017520845.1 Kiritimatiellia bacterium
GGAAAAGACGGAAACGCGCTCGGACTCTTGCGACTTTCGCTACGCGAAAGCTCCTCACTACGTTCGTCGGTCAACCTGACGCCTTCGGCGCAGGCGAATTTGCGCGACACCGAAATGGTCACGAAGGTTCGCTCCGCACTATTCGACCATAATTCGTCCATAAATCTTTTTACATCGTTTATAACTGGGGTTTCACCCCAGGCCCCATGCCGAAGGCATCTAAAAAAATGACACTGTAAAGCGTACTGATAAGCGGTTAGAATGCGCGAAGCCTCTAAAGTGAAGCGTTAGCGAAACTCATCGGAACCGATCGGAGTTAATTACCACTGTAACAGAAGAGGGAATAGAGTTTACTATTTTGCGCTGCGCTTAGTTTTATAAACTCCGATGGTTGTTCAAATAGGGGCTCACTAACGTTTCGCCCAAAAGCTTCGCATTATCCAACCGCCATACTTTTTACAACCTTATATCATTATTTATCTCTGGGGTTACACCCCAGACCCCATACCCAAATGTCGAAGGCATCTACTAAAAAACCAAAAGTAAAATTCCCGAAGGCAACTTTCGTAGCCCTTCGGCGTCCGGCGAGCTCCAAGCGAGCCGGTTTCCGTAATTTCCGCGGTTAAAAATCCCGCGTCAAATTCTCGCTTCACAAAACACAATAAAATCCCCGAATTTATCCAATTTCCCATCACTTATCGCCAATGGGGACAGTCCCCCAGGCTATTACTTACCAAAAAAAATAGCCGGTATAAACCAGTGTATTGTATTATCAAAAAAGACTAAAATACTATGCGTAGACTAGCAATACTCTATGTTGACTACATATAGTACTTAAGTGATTTTTTATTGTTATAGTCGAGAATATTATGTGGGTTGATATGATTCAAAAAATAAATCGTTTTTCTAGATTTTCAAACGAGGAAACATCAGTTCTACACAATGAAATGAGGTATACAACAAAATTCAGCCCTATAAACTGGGGATATTCCATTTAAACCAGACTAACCGTTCCTAACAGAATCCTAACAGAAAAAAGGTATAATTATTCTGACAAACATAAAAAAATTCTTTTCCTATGAAAGAAATTCTTACGATTATCCTGACGGTGGCGGGCGGTCTTGGAACGTTCCTCCTTGGTATGAAACATCTTTCCGAAGGTCTTCAGGCCGTAAGCGGCCGGGGTCTAAAGAAGTTTATGTCGCTTGCGACGACCCACCGTCTGGCCGGTGTAGCGACAGGCTGCGTCTCAACGATAATCGTGCAGTCCTCCTCGATCATTACCGTAATAGTTGTAGGATTCGTATCGTCGGGACTCTTGAATCTGACTCAGGCGATTAACGTTATTATAGGCTCGAACATCGGTACAACCACTACAGCATGGCTTATCGCGTTCGTTCCCAGCGTCGGTCTTCTGGGGCTTTCCGTAATCGCGCTCGGCGCGATTCTTTACTTCTTCGTCAATAAAGAAACGGCCCACAACATCGGTCTCGCGCTTATGGGCCTCGGTTTCGTGTTCATGGGTCTTCACTGGATGAAGGAAGGTCTCGAGCCGATCAAGCATAACGACGCCATCCTTGAGGTTTTCAGATCTCTCGATGCGGGTACGGTCACCGGGCTTCTGAAATGCTTTATCGTCTCTTTGGTGTTCACGGCCGTTGTCCAAAGTTCCGCCGCGACTACGGCGATCGCGATGGCGTTGCTGACCGAGAACATCATCACGTTCGAAACCGCCGCCGCCACCGTCTTCGGCATGAACATCGGCACGACCGTGACCGCATGGCTCGCCGCTTTCAACAGTACTACCGAAGCTAAACGCGCCGCGACGGCCCACACGCTCTTCAACATCGTCGGAACTCTTATACTGATGCCGCTTTTCATCCCCGTAATGATTCCTTCGACGCTTCACTTCTTCCCTGAACTTGTAAAAGGTCTCCCCGCCAAGGGCGCGACCGCCGAAGAACTGAAGACTTACGCAGGTTCCGCAACGGCCGCGATGGCCGTCATCCACACGGCGTTCAACATCGCGACAACGCTCATCTTCCTTCCGTTCGTAAAGCAGTTCGCGGCGTTCGTCTCCTGGATGGTCCCCGCGAAGGCCAAGGGTTTCGAACAGACAAAGCTGACCTACATTGACAAGCACGTAAAGCTTTCGCCGCAAATCGCCTGCGAACAGGCTTTCCGCGAAGTTCAATTCATGGCGACGAGCAACATAGAAATGATGACGAACGTAAGAAACGCGATTTCGGGCACGGCCGACGAAAACGAAGTCGAGCACGTATTCCGCCGCGAAGATATTCTCGACCGCGTTCAGCAGGAAATAACGGAATTCCTCGGACGCGTCATGACGACACGCCTCCCTCTTAATGTAGCCGATCAAGCTCGCGCACTCTTAAGAATCACCGACGAACTCGAATCGATTTCCGACGCCGAATGCACCGTCGTAAAAGCGCTTAAGCGTTTCCGCGCGAGCGGCGGCGAATACGATAACGAAGCCAAAGAAGTCGTTCTCGACATCCATTCGCGCCTTACCGCGTTCGCAGAATCGATCAACGTCTCTTTGAGGGCGAGCGGAACAGAAATGGGCGTAAAGCCCGTCGCCAACGCCGACGAACTTTCGGAGGATATCCGCACTCGCGTACGCGACGCGCGTCAGGCCGCCCTTCTGACGGTAGGCGACGCGCCTATGCGAACGCTCGCCCAGCTCGACATATTGAACGCCTGCGACAGAATCCGCAGCTGCTATCTCAATATCGCCCAGACCGTGGCCGGCGGCAAACACGTCTGAAATATGATATCATATTAGGCATGTCAGCCGAATCAATTGTCATAATCGAAGACGACAGCGCGATCAGAAGCATTCTCTCGATTACCCTCAAGGGGGCGGGATTTGCGATCGTAAAAGAAGCCGAAACAGGCGATGAAGGCTTAAGGCTCGTCAAGGAACTTAAGCCTTCGCTGGTCCTTCTCGACCTGATGCTTCCGGGGATAGACGGCTTTACGGTCTGCAAGAAAATCCGCGAATCGCCTGAAACGGCTTCTACTCCCGTAATAATGCTCACGGCGCGAAGCGAGGAGGAAGATATCGTCCGCGGCCTTGAATGCGGAGCCGACGACTACATTACAAAACCATTTTCCCGCCAGGTTCTTTTAGCGAGAATCCGTGCGGTTCTGAGGCGCCCGCAGTCCCGCAAAGACGAATCGTCGACAGAATTCGACGGTCTTACCATAAGCGACGACTCCCATAAAGTGACACTTAACGGCAAAACGCTTGACCTGACAGGCAGCGAATACCGCGTCCTCTCGCTGCTCATTTCCCGTCCCGAACGAGTTTATACAAGATCGCAGATAATCGACCTGACCCAGGATCCAGACAAAATCGTAACAGACAGAGCTGTCGATGTCCAGATCGTAGGGCTCCGCCGGAAACTCGGCTCATGGGCCAAGCACATTGAAACTATCCGCGGCGTCGGATACAGATTCCAACCTTGATCGTCAAAATTTTGGCACAACAAGGTCAGACCTCGCTGTGCCAAAATCGCTTAACGCCGCGATTATTCGGCGTAAGGATCGACGCCGAATATCGCCTTGAACTTGGCAGGATCGAACTTAGGAACACGGTCGTAGTAATAAACGCCGTTCTGCTCCTGTTCAACGTCAGTAAGTTGGGTGTAGCAATATCCGCAGATGCGCTTTATGCCGAGAATGCAATCGACCTCTTTCTTAAGGATATCGAAAAACTCCTCTTCGGTCTTGATGGACTTGCCGTAGCCCCAGGTATTGTCGGCCGCCTTCATACGCTCAGGGCCGATCCAGCCAAGGCCTCCGAACTCATCGAGCAAATACGGCTGACCGTCATAACGCGAATAAGGTATATGAGCCCATGACTTGGAATCGCGCGACCAAACCGTACCCTCGGGAGTATCAATCTCCTTAAGTTTAGGGGCGCGTGAGTAATTGTGAATCGTCCAAAGGTCGGTCTTGGCGTGAAACTCGCCCGACGAACCGTTAATGGGACGCGTAGGATCGATCGCTTTCGTCAATTCATAAACATCGTTCTGGGAACGGTGATGATGAAGCATATTATCTTTCTTCCACGTTTCGTTATATGGCGTCCAGACGATAATCGAAGGATGATTCAAATCGCGACGGACAACTTCGCACCATTCGGGAATGAAATTACGCGCAGCGAGAGCGTTGTTGGGTTCGCAGCCCCAGCTGGACATTTCGCCCCAGGTTAAATACCCGAGTTTATCGGCCCAATAATGAAAGCGCTCTTCAAAAACCTTCTGATGAAGACGCGCGCCGTTGAAGCCCGCCGCCATCGAAAGCTCGATGTCGCGCTTAAGAGCGGCGTCCGATGGAGCCGTCCAGATACCGTCGGGATAAAAGCCCTGATCGAGCACAAGACGCATATAAACGGGTTTATTGTTGATCAGAATACGGCCATCTTCAATGGAAACCTTACGAAGACCCGCATAACTCTTTACAGTATCAACACACTTCGAGGAAGCGTCGTAGACTTCATATACGATATCATAAAGATGGGGCGATCCGGGGAACCATGGACGAACCTCGGAAAGAGGAACGGTTATCGCAACGCCTGTCGCAGCCTTAGCATTAACGGAACCTGCGAGCTTGCCGTCAGAAGTCTTGACGGTGATTTTAAGGCTTTTCGCCTTGTCGGAAACAAAGACGGGTGTGAAGACGAACGCGGAATTGTCAAAATCGGGCACAATACGACATGAGGCAAGACCGGCCTGATCGACCGCCTCGAGCCAAACGGTCTGCCAGATTCCGGTCGTGCGGGTATAGACGCAGCCTGCCGACTTAAAGTACCACGCCTGCTTTCCGCCAGGCTGATTACCGCCGAGAATATCGTCTTTCACGCGAACAACGAGATCATGGGTCACTCCGGCCTTTACATACTGCGTAATATCGACGCTGAACGACGATGAACCGCCGACATGATAACCGGCTGATTGACCGTCGACGTAAATCTCGGATTCGTAATCCACTCCGCCGAAATTTATGTAAATACGCTTACCGATCCAACCGGCGGGAATCTCGATTTTCCTGTGATACCACATCGCCGGAATAAAGTCCTTGTAGCCAACCCCTGAAAGAGAAGACTCAGGACAAAACGGCACGGTAATCTTTTTGGAAAATCCTTTAGACTTGAAAAGCTCTCGCCCAAGGTGCGTACCGGATTGACCGAAGTCGAAATCGAAAGTCCAAACTCCGTTGAGATTTACATACGCGCTTCGCTCGAATTGAGGACGCGGATATTCAGGACGGGGAACTTTCGCAAAAACGTCTTCGACAGCACAAAACGCGAACATAGCCGCGACAAAGGCGAGCATCAACTTTTTCATCTTATATCCTTATTTGATAAAACTCAATAGAAATTACCGTAAGAACGGATCTTGTTGTAACGGCCTTCAACGAGATCGTCCGTCTCGATGGATGTGAGCTCCTTAAGGGCCTTTACGACAGCCTTCTTGACGGCCTTGATCGCGGCAGCGGGATTCTTATGGGCTCCCGCCTTGGGCTCGGGGATGATCTCGTCGATCGCGCCGAGCTTAAGAAGTTCGGGAGCTGTAATCTTAAGAGCCTCGGCGGCCTCGGGCGCTCTCGCGCCGTCGCGCCAGAGAATACCTGCGCAGCCTTCGGGCGAAATAACGGAATAGACCGCATTTTCCATCATGAGGATCCTGTCGCCGACGGCAATGGCGAGCGCACCGCCGGAACCGCCCTCGCCCGTAACGACGACGACGATCGGAGTCTTAAGACCGGAGAAGAACTCAAGGCTCTTGGCGATCGCCTCGGCCTGACCGCGCTCCTCGGCCTCGCGGCCGGGATATGCGCCGGGAGTATCGACGAAGGTGACGATCGGATTGCCGAAACGCTCGGCGAGCTTCGCCAAGCGCATCGCCTTGCGGTAGCCGTCGGGAGTAACCATACCGAAGTTGGACTCCATATTCTCTTCGATCGTGGCGCCCTTGTTGTGGCCGAGAATAAGACAGCTGAAGCCTTCGATCGTACCGAAGCCCGCGACCATCGCCTTATCGTCGTTTACGATTCTGTCGCCGTGAAGCTCTTCAAAATCGGAGCATACGCCCGCGATGAAATCCTTTACGTGGGGACGCTTCGCGTCGCGCGCGATCTTTACCTTATCCCACGCGGTAAGCTCTTTCGCCTTAGCGGGAGCCTTTTTAGCGACCGTTTTCTTAACTGTTTTTTTAGCCATGATCAGAACCCCCAGAAATTAAACATCTTGGCGATAAACGCCTTCATATCTTTACGCTCGACGATCTTATCGACGAACCCGTGCTTCTCGAGATATTCGGCCGACTGGAAATCGGCGGGAAGCTTCTGCTTAATCGTGTTCTCGATAACGCGGCGGCCGGCGAACCCGATAAGAGCGCGCGGCTCGGTGATGTTGATGTCGCCGAGCATCGCGTACGAGGCGCTGACTCCGCCCGTCGTGGGATCGGTGAGAACGGAGATGTAGGCGAGCCCTGCGTCTTTAAGGCGCCCGATCGCGGCGGAGGTCTTGGTCATCTGCATGAGCGAGAGGATTCCCTCGTGCATACGCGCACCGCCCGAAGCGGAGAAGATGACGAGCGGACGGTTCTCCTTGACGGCGAGCTCGCAGGCTCTTGCGATTCTCTCGCCCGCGCCCGTACCGAGGCTGCCGCCCATGAACGAAAAGTCCATCACGCCGAGAACGGCCTTGTGGCCGCCGATCTCGCACGTACCGACGACGACCGACTCCTTCTCGCCGAGCTTGGCGATGGTCGCTTCAACCTTGGACTTGTAGTCTCCCGTAGCGTCGTGAAAGTTAAGATGATCGCTGTAGGAAATCTCGCTGAAGATTTCGGTGAAGGAACCCTTGTCGGCAATTCGCGAAATGCGCTCGCGGGCCGAAAGACGACCGTGATAATTGCATTTCGGGCAAATCGAGTCGTTCTTCTTCCAGACTTCCTTCGTAAAGTGGCTTTTACATTTGGGGCAGATCGCCCAAATCGCCTTGGCCGGAGGAATCTTCGGCTTTTCTGTCTTAGGTTGGAACCAGCTCATCTGACTCTCCTTGATTTTAGGGATGAAAATTTTAAAACGGCATGAAAACAATACCGTAAATCGACGCGGGCTTATCGCCCATCGCGCGAAGAGAATGCTTTACGACGCTGTTGTAATAAGCCGTATCCCCCGCTTTAAGGACGGACTTCTCGTTACCGTACTGCAATTCAACTTCACCGGCAAGGCAAATGATAAGCTCTTCTCCCTCGTGGGAAGAATCCTTGGCCTGACCGCCCGCCGCGAGTTCGATACGGAACGGATCCATGTGGCGATCGGGCTTACCGATGGCGAGCGAATGGGTGGCATAGCCGAACTCGTTCATCCCGTGACGGGCAACCTTCGCAGCCTCGAGATCGGCAGCGCGCGTGATAATGGGATCAGGCTTAAACTGATCGTCCATGAACGTACCGAGACGCTGACCGAGAGCACGCGAAATCTTTGTCAAAACTCCCAGCGCAGGAAGGACTTCGGACGATTCGATAGATTTGATGATATAACCGGAAACCCCGCTTTTCTGGGCGAGATCTTCAACACTCATTTCGAGGCGCTCGCGGTACATTTTAATCCGCTCGCCGACTTTGGATTGATTACTCATTATCTTCCTTTCATAAAACACCGATATTATACCAAAAATACCGAACCTATTCACTACCATCCCATAGGCGGGATGGCACCTTTCTTTTGTTTGAGTGAATGATATCACATCCTGACGTTTTTCGTCAACCCTGTAAATTGCGTTATTTGCAATAAATTACCCCCC
>JAFXEU010000009.1 GCA_017520845.1 Kiritimatiellia bacterium
GTTCTTCTGAAAACGCTTGAGAAAGCGTCCGAGCGCGTCGCGCCGATAGTTCATCTCCTCGGCGATACGGGCCTTCGGCTGGGGAAGGTTCTTGAAAACGCGAGCCGTCTCCTTTGCGAGCGACTTTTCGTCCATCCCCTTTGCGGCCATCGCCTCGATCGCCGTCCAGGCGAAATCCCACGAAACCTGTCGCCCGTCCGGCTGGGTGACGAAAAGCTCATCGAGATATTTGCGCCACTCGTCAATATCCGCCCCCTTTTCTTTAAGAGAATCGGTGTACGCTCTCCAGGCCGTATAGTTGTACGGGCAGCGCATCGCAGCCTCGCGGATTCTCCCCGCGAAAAGGAGAAGTTCCGACTCATCGTGCGCGGTCCTGTCGGCGAACGCCCGCTCGGTAGACTGAATGTACTGGTATCCATACCCCCACAGTCTGAACACGCCCAGTGTATACGGGCGTATACCGTTGACTATCCACCAGGTATCACCCGATTCGTTCAGAAGCCAGGCGCAATGCCCCGGCTGTCCGCCGCGCAGCGACATAACTCCATGAGCGTTCGAGAAGCGAGCCGCCCATATCGCCTGCTCGGTGCACACTCCGCCGACACGCGAACGAAGATACTGGCGCGGCCAGCCGGAAGCGAGCCACGGACGCAGATATTCATCATTCTTCGCCCACTTGCTGACGTTAAAGCAGTTTCTCTTTCTGTACGGAACTCCCTGAAGCCCGACATTGCGCTTTAAGCGCTTTGGATAGCCACGCGCCGAATTAAGATAAAGAATATCCGCAGGATCGACCGGGTACCTCACGATAAAACGCCATTGGCGGCAGTCACGCTCTTGCGCGCTTTTTACAAACCTATCGAGCATCCCTAAGCGCCTGAAAGCCGCCCAATAACGCACAGTCAACTTCATGTCCACACCCGATTTCGCATTTATCGCGACAGCCACCGTTGCAGAGCGACCCATTTTCGTCTTAGACCACCCTTCCTTTTCATCATTAAGAAGAAGCGTCATAAGCGTCTCAAGAGCGAGGGGCCCCTCAAAGACTGGTCCTGAAAGCAGAAAGTCCTCAAGCATAGCGTCGTCATTCCAAAGACGGTTAAAGAGAGTTTCGCCGCCTTTCGCGGAGAGTATCTCAGCAATCTTCTTCTCTCCGCAGATTTCAATAAGCCGCTTCCTCAAAATCGCCCGCCTCACAGGAGAGCCAGGCTTCAAATCATCAACGGAAAAACCTTTGGGATATTCAAGAGACGAGAAAAAGTTCCCCGTTCCCGATTTCCCGTTCCCCATTCCTCGTTCCCCGTTCCCCAATCTCTTCGGTTCCAGATTCACAACACCATCGGCGAGCGAACCTAAACCGCGCAGCGGATCCTTCGGAGGCTCGGCGATATCCTCGCCTAAATCCTTCAGAAACGTATATGCGGCCCACCCCCAAAAGCTCGTACAGTTTGTATCGTAAACCGACTTCAGACACTCGATGCAACGTTTCTTTTCCGACTTAACGTTACTGCGAAGAAATGCGAATTCAGCCATATCGACAGACTGTATCTCTTCAACGGTGCGCCCTTCCTTAGGTCGCGCTCTAAGCTCCGCGATGAA
>JAFXEU010000086.1 GCA_017520845.1 Kiritimatiellia bacterium
GCATGTCAAATACGTTTTTATCACCGGCGGAGTGGTTTCGAGTCTGGGCAAGGGGGTTACCGCGGCGTCCCTTGCGCTCCTGCTGAAGAGCCGCGGCTACAGGGTTTTCATGCAGAAGCTTGATCCCTATCTCAATGTCGATCCGGGGACGATGAACCCTTGTCAGCACGGTGAGGTGTTCGTGACCGACGATGGCGCGGAGACGGATCTTGATCTCGGACATTACGAACGCTTCGCGGGGGTTGTCTGTTCAAAGGCGTCCAACTATACTTCGGGCCGGATATATTCGTCCGTGCTCGCGCGTGAGCGTGCGGGCGGCTACCTGGGCGGAACGGTTCAGGTGGTGCCGCACATCACGGACGAGATCAAGGCGGCGCTCCGTTCGGCGGGCGCACACGACTGCGATATCGTCCTCTGCGAGATCGGAGGCGTGTCGGGAGACATCGAGTCACTGCCGTTTCTCGAGGCGGCGCGGCAGTTCCGCTTCGAGGAGGGCTTCGACAACACCTGTTTCGTCCATCTGACGCTTGTACCGTACCTGAAGGCCGCGGGGGAACTGAAGACCAAGCCCTCGCAGCATTCGGTCGGACAGCTCCGCGCGATCGGCATCATTCCCGACATCCTCGTCTGCCGGACCGAGATGCCGATTCCCAAGGAACATCTCGAGAAGCTCGCGCTCTTCTGCAACGTGCGGCTCGAGCGTGTGATCGAGGAGAAGGACGTGACGGATTCCGTCTACGCGATTCCCCGCGAACTCCGCAAGCAGCATCTGGACGAAGAGGTTCTGAAGCAGCTGCACCTCGACATCTGGCCGATCAGGCACACGGTCTGGGATACGCTCGTGAAGAAGGCGACGCAGCCGAAGAAGGAATGCACGATTGCCCTGGTCGGCAAGTACATCGCCATTCGCGACGCCTACAAGTCCGTTCACGAGGCCCTGCACCATGCCGGCATGGCGCACAACTGCAAGGTGAATGTCAAGTGTGTCGAGGCGGAGGAACTGGAGGGGAATCCGGGACTTCTGAAAGGCGTGGACGGGATTCTCGTCCCGGGTGGGTTCGGGAGTCGGGGTGTTGATGGAAAGATCGTCGCGATCAAATATGCCCGTGAGCACAAGGTTCCGTTTCTGGGCATCTGCCTCGGCATGCAGTGCACGGCGATCGAATATGCGCGGAACGTCGTCGGCTGGAAGGATGCGAACTCGACCGAGTTCGACGAGAAGACGGCGCACCCGGTGATCGACCTGATGGCCGATCAGAAAGGCGTCACGCAGAAGGGCGGCACGATGCGCCTCGGAGCCTATCCTTGCATAGTGAAACCGGATACGCTGGCGGCCGGGTTGTACGGCCCCGGACATCCCAAGCCGTCCGGGATTCTGATTTCCGAGCGCCATCGTCATCGTTATGAGCTGAACCGCGATTCCGAAGGATGCAAAGCGTTGGAGAGGGCCGGTCTCAAGGTCTCGGGCACGTCCCCTGACGGCAAGCTGGTTGAGATCGTGGAAC
>JAFXEU010000087.1 GCA_017520845.1 Kiritimatiellia bacterium
CCGGTCCTCAAGGACGAAGCCATCGATCTCCGCCCAAATCGCCTCAGCATCCGTCAACGCAAAATGCAAAGTGTCCAGTATTTGACGAACAAAAAAAACAACCGTCAGTTATCGGGTGCACATCCTACTTGACGAACCGGGCTTCATCTGGGGCCATTCCGCCGCCGCTCAAGATCCGCACTCGACGGCGGTTCCCGTGGACTGCAAAAGGAGCACCGAACGGATTCGCTTTGGCGGCAATCCCGTCAGCGTCGCAAGCGCGGCACGGTAGGCGCTCATCTGAGGCGAATACGTACGGCTCATGCGCTGTTCAAAAGCCTCGGTCGATTCACCGGACTTCAAAGCATTTGTCTTAAAGTCGTAGATTACGGCCTTAAGCTCCTCGCCCTCACCCGTAAAAACGACGCGGTCGAACTGTCCTGTCTCCCACAAGCCCTTACCGGACATTTCACGATAGATTTCATAGCTCTTTTCGCGCCAGAGCGTCGCCTTAAGTCTAGGCTCCATAAACGCGATATGAAACGCCTTCGGTAGAGCGGCGAGCGTCTCTTCGTCCGCCCATTCGATCGCCTCGTATCGCCCGTGAATCTCCGTGCCCTTTTTCGCCGCTTCTCCCGCGCTTTCGGAAAAAAGATGCGATGCAGGCAAAACGAGGGCTCCGTGACCGGACGAGGACGGAGATACGCGCTCGATTGATTCGGCCGGATCTTCATGGCTCCAGAATCGATTCCCGGCGCAACCGCCATTCCCGTCCTTATCGGAGTTGGGCTTATCCTTCGGCTTGATTTCCGGCTCGACACCCTGCTCGAAGATTATCTCGCATCCGTTTTGCGCCGGGCGCCTTTCGAAGTCCTCGACTGCCGATAAGATGACATCGCGGAAAAACGGCTTCGCGTCATTGCGCTCTACCAATGGCGCAATCACGTACATCGCCTTGCGTGCGCGCGTCAAGGCGACGTACCACATACGGATATTCGACAGAAGACTCTCGTCCGATCTCTCGTTCAGCGCCTTCGCGGTTTCCGGATTCAGCGCCGCCTCTTCCTCCGACAGATGCGGCAGAACCCAGTCGCCTTCGGAGGAATAAAGAAGTCCTTGTTTACCGGAATCTGCCAACCATTTCGTTGTGCCTTCGGCGATGGGAACAATCACGCGATCTAACGTCAACCCCTTGGATCGATGAATCGTAAGAATCCTTACCACGTCTGATGACGTTCCCTGTTCGCGCTTTGACGAGGCGGCGAGAAACGCCTCGAATCCGTCTATCGAGAACCTGCCGGCGTTACGTTGCTCATACGCGACCGCCAAAGCGACCATTTCGCGAAGCCGCTGCTTTGAAAGCTCATCGAGGCCCGCCGAATCCTCCAAGAGCGCATGGCAATACTTCTGAAGCGTACGCGAAAGCCCCCGATGTGAAAGATTTTCGGCCACGACGCTCGACACGAAAGCCGCCGAAGGTTCCTCGCCATTCTTCTGCGGGAAGAGCGTCGAACAGATTGGGAATAGCGAGACTACTACATTCCAGGCGAAGGTGTCCGCGGGATGTTCCGAAAGGCGGAGGAGATCAATAAGCGCATTCACGACGGGCACGTCTGAAACTGCGCTCATTCCCTCCCACACGACCTTAAAACCCTTTAATCGCAAATGCTCCGCGACCTCGTTCCCGTCATCGTTCGTTCGCACGAGAATTCCGACCGACTCATTGATGCCGACGGCTTTGTGCTGCAGCCCGATACGCCTCAACTCATCCTCTAGCGCCGGCAGGAGCGCTTTCATATTCGCCTTGCCCTCCGGATCGGGAACTCCCAACACCTTGACGTAGTCGCCCGCTTTAGGGCTGCCGTCCTTGAATACGGGCTCATGCACCTTCCAGCAGTCGTCGGAGAGCCACCTTTCGATCGCCCTGGCGCGTTCAGACGGCAGAACGCCGCCCGCGCGAAGGCTCTTCTCCCCGAATACGGCGTTGATAAAATCGCAGATGTTCTTCTCGTAGCGGTACGAAGTATTGAGATCGTCTATTTTTCCAAACTCGCTGTCCGTAAAAGCGCCCCACGACATCATCTCCATAAACGGCCCGTCGTTCCCGCCTCGCCAGGTATAGATGGACTGCTTAAGATCGCCGACCGTCATCACCGTCCGCCCTCCGCCAGAAGTGGCCGCCTCCTGGACAAGCGACTTAAGACATGCCCACTGAAGCTCGCTCGTATCCTGAAACTCGTCCAGCGCCCAATGATCGAACTTCTCGTCAAAACGGTACTCGAGATTCGCAAGATCAAGCGCCTTCTTCGAACCTTCTTTAGCCGCGGAGAATCTGGTGAAATCAGAAAAAGTCAACTTGCCCTTTCTTCTCGAATTGCGGTTGTACACGTCTTCAACAAAACCGACAAAATCGATTTTAGCCTTGACCTGCTTCAGTAGGCGTTGCACGCGCAGATTGAACATGTGCCGCACCGCTGCGCGAATCGCATCCGCGCCGTCCTTGCCGCACTTAAAGACGTAATGCCTTTTGTAGAAATCATATTCATAAGAATCGGCATCGGCGTTATGCAGAAAATGCAACATCAATTTCTTGACGCCGTCCGTCACTTCAAAAACCCCTGCGCTTCCATCATACGAACTGCATATTTCAGCAAACCGCTCTTCAGGCGAAACCGCATTCTTTCTCTGAATCTGACAGAACGGCAAATTCGACAAATCCGGACATTCACTCTTCCCGGGAATGCCGAGCGCCGCGAGCATGGACTCTACCGTCCAGTTTCCGCAATCCGGACGGAGCTCGTAGAACTTGCGCCATGTCTTCAACAACGCCGTAATCTTGTACTCGAGCACGCGCGGCAGATTGCCATCTTGAGCGGCGGAAAAAACCCTGATGAACTCTTCGGTCTTCTCGGTGCCTTGCAGAATCGCGCGAAGCGCATCTTGAAGAGCATCTCCTTCGCCCGCGGAATCTAAAACCTCCACCGCGTGTTGAAAGCCCATCTCCAGCGGGAAGTTGCGAACCATGCGCAATATAAAGCTGTCGAGCGTCGCGATCGTCCCCAGGTGCTGAGTGTCGATTAGACTGCGCAAGAGGGACGCGAACTCCGACCTGTCCCACGACCTGGGAGTTTCAGAAGCCTTACTTATCTCCTCCGACTCCTTCTTCGCGATATCATCGCTCTCAGCCGCCTTCCAGAGTCTTTCAAGTATCTTCGTGTAGATTTCCTGTGCAGCGGCACGCGAGAAAGTCAAGGCGACGATCTTCGCAGGATCGACGTTGCCGAGCAGCATAAGCCGCAAATACCGTGTCGCGAGCGCATAAGTCTTGCCGGTTCCCGCCGATGCCCTGATAAGCAGATTCCCTTCACGCATTCTCAAGCTCCTTCAATTTTGCCTCCTGCTTTTTTAGCCAGTCACAGGCGCTGTCTCCATCCCCGAAATCCCGCTCAGGCGAAAGCATGAATAGGCGTCCCAAATCATATAACTTTCCATCTTCATCGGCACGCGCCGGCCAGAAAATGCCGGCCTTGATCCGTTCTATGGCGACACGCGCCGTCCTGATCGAAAGTTCGACGTAATCCTTCACGGAGAGAACGTCAACCTTATCATCGGAGAAGACCAGATAGTCGTATTGCGCTATCGTACCGTTGAATCGTTCCGGGAACTGCGACTTTAGACACTCGCCGTAGAGCGGCAGCTGTACCGTCAGCATCCGTACGGGGCTGTTCCTTTCAATCAAGGTCGGAAGCTTCAGCCTTTCGGCGAAGTCAATCTGCTTCGCCGCCCCGGATCTGACATGCTTCCTTTTCGCACTCTCGAATTCATCCCATGTCTTGTAATCGATAATACGGAACTCCTTGCCGCCGTCAGGCAGCTCCCTGTAGTCGACGCGATCGACAAAACCTTTGATCGAAACATCCAAATCCCTGAACGGCTTTGCGAAGTAAGGTATCTCCGTTCCTTCGACGCGCCAGCCATCTTGCGCCCATCGGGCCTGTATCGCCGCAAAACGCATGAGCCGTTCGCGGGCCGACCGCAATTGAAGAGAAATGTTCACCGTCGGATGCGAACCGAATCGTTTAATCTCCTCATCGATTATCGCATTGAGTACTACTTTAATAGACGCTTCATCCGTCAGCGGATTATCCTTCTGCTTTTTTGCAAAAAGTTCAAGTACGCGATGCACAAAAGTACCGTAGTCATTGAACCCTAGCTCTTTCTTCTCCTCATAGCGCTCCCCCATACCGAGTCCGTATTTAAGAAGATACTCTAAAGGGGAATTCAGATAGGTGTCAATCGCCGAAGGCGAAAGATATTCCTGATCATCTTTCTTCTTAAGCGCGACTTCATCAGGCAACCGCAAGCGCCATGCATCTGAAATCTTTCGAGGCGGCGTCAATGCGGTTTCGCCCGCGTCGCCGAAAAGGCTTTTTACTCGCAAAGCCAAAACTTCGTCAGGACACAGAAAAAGAAGTCGGCTCGGGCGGCAGATATCGCCCTTCGCGTTCGTACGCGCGACGTATGCGCGGACGGCATGCGGCGCATGAGAGCCAACGAGCTCTTTGAGAAGCCATGAGTCACGCGCAAGGCGCGTCTCATTCGATGTAAGACCAAGCGCGGCGCGCAGCTCATTCGGCAGAAACGCATGCCCGACTACCGAATCTGGCACCGCACCTTCGTGAAAACCCGCTAGAGCAATCTTGTCGCCGAGACTCCACACAAGCTCAAGCCACCCTTCGGTTCTCACCACGTCCGACTCTTCAGACTCAAGCGAATACGAGACCGACCCCAAAATACGTCGCACCAACGCGATCCAGCTCTCGTCTGAAAACTCCAACTTACCGATACTCTCGCTCGAAAGCATCGCGAATACATTTCGCACACAGTCCACCGCCTGCGAAAACTCCTTATCAGAACGAGCCCCGCCGAGAGACTTTTTAGAAAAGATTCGCCCAAGCATGTCACGCAGAAAATCAACGAGCGACCGATCTTTTCGCGACCCCTCGATCCAAGAGAGAAACCCGTTAGCGCAGTCAACAAAGACGGCTACAGCCTCCTTGCCGTGTTCAATTTCAGGACACTCAAGTTTCCCTTCGATAAAGGTCGGCAAAGATGCATTCTGATAAATATCAAGTCCCTGCAGCACCTTCGAGCGGCTAGTCGCGAGCCCAGCGGACTTCAATGCGACGAGGACATCATCAGAACGCATCAGCGCGGCAAAAGACGCCCACGGCATCCCCGCAGCCGACGGACGCCAGAGCGCCAGCAGGTTTTGGATAAGAATACCCAACGAAGAGACAGCCAATCGATTTCGTTCCGGATTCTGAATTACATACCCATCGTTGAGAAACGCCGCCGAAATCACAGTAAAGAGCTCGGAATCGCAAAGACCAAGAGTGGGTGGCTTCAAACCGGAACCTTGCTTCGGGAAGTCACTGACCAGGCGATCCGAGAGCATCCTATCGTCCGGCAGACTGACAATGTCTTCGTCGCCGAGACCAGAAACTACTGGATGCGCTTCCCCCGTCCAACATTCAGCCTTAGGACGTCCCCACTCATCGAAACGGTTTCGATCAGATTCCTCGCAGTGGAGAAGCGTCGTAATCTTCACGCTATCCGCGTACTGCGCCAATACGTCATGCAGTACTAAAACCGGATCCGCTAAGGCAGGTAGAACAATCTCGCGTATTTCCGGATCAAGCTTCACGGCAGATTTTCTTGCGAGCGCGACGGACGCGACCTGAAGACGCAGTCCATGCTCTTTTAGAAAGCCGAAGAATTCCGTCTCGAAAGACGCAAGTTCATCCCAGCGCACCCTGTCCTCGCCCAGCGCCGACTCCAGCACGCGGGCCGCGGCCTCGCTCTTTGGCACATCCCGCATCAAAAGCCCCTTGCCTGCAAGAACGCGCCAAATGTCCAACATCTGGTCGAGAAGCGCGAACCCGGCATCCGGGTCAACTATCGCCTGCAGATCCGTCGGTTCCTCCGCGCGCTGGAAAAGATGCGGCCAGGTCGTCAAGGCGTCATTTCTCTTCACCGCGAGAAAACGCATAAACAATGCGGCGACTTCAGCCTCATTCGCTTCACGGAGCGACTGATCGGACGGGACAACGAGATGGAACGGCTGAACGACACGCGGCGGCAGAATTCCGCCCCAGCCGTTCTCCGAAGCCTTCTTCGCAAGCGCAAGCCTCAAATTCCTTCCGCTCTGCGCCGTCGGCACGACAACCATCAGATGCGCGAGCGACCGCGCCCCCGAAGGATCGCGCTCGACCCTTCCGCACAGCCAATCGACAACCTCATCAACCAGTTTCCGACCTGGATTCAAAAATTCAATCATTTCCGTTCCTCCCGCTCTATTCCATCAATAGTCATTTCAATAGACACATCTTTCAACATTCTTCAAACAGCACCGGCAGCAATTCAGCATCCGCAGGACAGAAGTCAAGCGTTTGCATTTCATCCGGCGTATACCAACCGAGAGCTTCGTGCTCAAGCGCTACAGGCTCCGCCTCTGGCACAGGCTCACAATCGATTAACGTCAGACGGATTGTCCGGTCGGGATATGCGTGTGTAACCGCCGTACGAACGCGCGCATTTACAGTCTCCAAGGCAATCTCCTCGCGGCATTCACGCGCTAGCGCTTCGCCATCTGGATAAACCGTTCCCGATTTTACCTCTATCCCCAAAAGATCGCCATTTTCAGCTTCCACAATAAAATCAATCTCTCGTTTGCCGCTATCTCTATAATGAAAAATCTCGTATTACGCGAACGAACAGAGAAATTCAACTTCCTGAGACAAAATGAGAAAGCGTCGTTTTCCCAGTCTGCCGTGCGTCGGTCAAATGAACACCTCTTCGCTCATTAAGAGCGGCTTTCAAATTCTGCTCTTGCCACCTTTGTATCATAATTACTAATCCTTTTGCATATAATTGTAACATAGTGGCAGTTGAAAAGTCAATTAGCCTATAGTTTAAAAGCAAGTTAGCACACCGTTTAAAAGTAAATTATAATCCCGTCGGCGCGTGTGCGCAAACACTCATCAAGACAACTTCAGTTTCCCATTCCGCCTGTCAAAAACTTACGCTGCATGACGAAAGTTAAAATTACGCCACTTTTCAAGTGCGTCAGCAAAATATTTTTTCCGTATTTTTCAAAAACTTTCATCATTAGACCACTCGTTCACTTTATCTCAACCGTAACCTTAAAGAAATTATATTCACTTTCCTTGCCCGCCTTGACTTCTATCCAATCAGCGTCCTTCAGCGACACCTTTCCGTAAACGGTATATTTGCGGAGGGACTTTTCACTCTCCGACAACTGCGGCACAACAGAAATGACAGGCTTATCATCAACGATTTTTATAGTCGCAGTAAAAGCGTCATTGATATCAGTAGGATCTGTTCCCGCTACATAATCGTGCCAAACCTGCAATGAATTACCCGCGGCATCTTTCTTTCCCGTCGGCTTTGTAAGCGACAACGCAAAATTAGAGCCGAACCTCTGAACATATCCTGGATATTTTTCTGCCCACGATTCAGGCACTGCGACTGGACCGCCCTTGATTTCAGTAATAACGACCACGAATCCTGAACTTATCACATCTTTTTCGTCTCCGTCTTCCGCTACCGTTTCGTGCGCCTGCATATACCCGAAATCAACCGGCCACTTCTCCGGAACACCCTTCTCGTAAGGTGAAATCCAGCCATATGTATTTTTATTAATATGAATTTTAAAACGCTCATAATACCCGTAATTACGATAAATCATTTCACCGAACGGTGACTTATCACTCACGTTTGGAATCGCAAGTCGCGGCGCATTACCTTTAAAATAAACGTCCTTAAGACTTACGCATCCATGAAAACATCCCACCCCAAGACGAGACAAAGTTTTTGGGAAAGTGATCGATGCTAAACTAATGCAATTTGAAAATGCATTATCGCCAACCATCGTAACGCCGCTTTCAAATGTAACATTAGTCAAATTCCAACACTCCGAAAAAGTTCGCGCCCCAATCTCTCTAACGGTCGAAGGAATTTTTATACTCCGAAGCCCAGAGCATGTAATAAACGCCGCCTCATTTAGCTTTCGCACAGGCAACCCGTCAATGTACGCAGGAACAACTAGATCACCATCAAAATCAGGATTAACAGCCTGATATGTCCTTGGGAAGGAAACCCCCAAAACAACATACGATGCTTTTTCCTCTCCGCTGCGCCCAGGCTCGCATACCTTCATATAGTTAATCGGCGGATTATCCGTATCCTCCGCCAAATACGGATAGACTTCATATGGCGGATTGGGAATCGCCATCGCTGACAATGGGAATAATACCAATAATAAAACTTTTTTCATCATTATTTCCATGCCTCACAAGAAAAAACACATTGCCCAATTCGCATATGCGAACACCTCATCGTTTGAACATATACGACTTCGGCTTCGTTTTAAGAATTATTAAGATACCGACTTTTCTCATTTGACTATACTCCGTATTCATTCGTTTAAAGTTTTTATGTTGTAATTATACCAAATATTCATCTTCAGAAAGTGCAGCGAACCTTGTATCCTGGAGATTCAGAGCATCCCCAAAACCTAGTGCCTCATCAATTATTGGACGAAACGGCAATATTGACATCTTCCCAAAACTCATTCAATTGGCGCTCCGTCCAAGCGTAGCCTCGCTGATAATTAGGAACAAGAAATAGACCCCTGCTCTATTTTACAACACCCAATAGACTCATCCTTTTACCAAATCAGCCCCATAGACCGCAGGACTGCGTCATAAACCCGTCTACCTCACCACCATCATCAACCCAATTCTCTACAAGGCGCTCTTTTTCTAGAAAAAATCAATGATGTTTATTTTAAAATATCCGCCGATCCTATAGCCTGTACCAATAATTTACGTGTAGCCTTCTGAATACCAGATGCTTTACTTTCGCGAGGCCCTGCAACATTAAGCACGAATGGAACGGGTAGATTTTGTTCAAAAAATTGCGCCAGCCATCTCTGAACCTTTCCAACCGCGTCATTTTCATCTATTGCCACCACTAAATGCGAACGCATCATCTCTTCACAAAAATGCCGGGTTTTCAATGTACCTCCGCTAAGCGGATATGTATTTGTAACAATCAACGTCGCATGCGAATCTGCCACATTTCGTCTCGTACGGACTAAATAATTAGAACTTCCAATCTCTTGCATCTTTTCCCGATAACAAGAAGGAATTGTGCCGTCCTCAGAGCGCCAACCTTTTGGAGCCCACCCACCCCAGTCAAGACCAAGATCCATTGCCGCGAGCAATCCGCCTCGATCCGCGCCGGTCTGCCCTCCAGAAACTATTTTTAGTTCTTTCTTCTTCATATTACGCCTTACCCTCAAACTCAACAATTTCGTCATTTACCTGACGCTGATACTTCGTGTTTGCCATATGCTTTCCTCCTTTATTTGTCTATATTTACACTATACTCTTTTTCTGAAAAAAATCAATGATGTTTATGAGGCGTCGTGCCTTGTCTCTGAACGCAAAAACACTTGCGCCATCGCTGAAAAAATTGTAACATAACACTTGATGAGACGCTAGGAATCTTCAGCATATTCTAATAATTCATGGTGAATTTTCATGCCGAAGTATAGTTGTCTCAATAAAAAAGGAGTCAAATCATGAGTTTATTGAGTTCAATCTTTGGAAATGCTTCGCAAGTCGATGTGGACAAGATCATTAAGGACTATGAGGCTATTTTCTTTGAGGGCGAGTCGGTGGAGTGCGCTTTCATATTGGTGCGTGATGTCTATATTTTTACAACGAAGCGCTTAATTCTTGTTGATAAGCAGGGAATTACCGGGCGCAAGGTGGAGTATCTTTCAATTCCATACAAGTCGATCACACGCTTTAGCGTAGAGACGGCCGGACACTTTGATCTCGATGCGGAGTTGAAGATTTGGATTTCTTCTGCGGCAGAGCCAACGATAAAGAAAACGTTTAACAAGTCTGCAAATATATACCAAGTTCAAAAAATCTTAGCCCAGTATGTTTGCAGATAACGCAAGCGGCTTTCCTTTTATTCGCCTGCTTTCATCTCGACGGTAACTTTGAAAGGTCATATCCGCTTTCCTATATTATATCGACAATACCTAAAGGCTCAGCCGTTTTCCATCCGCCGCGGGTAAAATCGGGGACCTCCACGGGCGACGAGCCCTTCGCGACCGAAATTTCGGAAAGTTCGGTAAGCGCGCTCCATGTCGCGGCGTCGTAAACGTCGGCGTCCATCGCAAGGCCGTTCCTCAGACAGTGCGACCACCTCAGGTCCATCATGAAATCCATTCCGCCGTGGCCGCCGATTTTCTTGGCGAGCTCACCCGAGCTCAGAACAAAAGGATGGGTATATTTTTCCTTGAACTTCACAAGCTCCTCTCCATCAAGCCACTTCTCGTAATTCGGAAGGAGCGCAACCCTGAAAGGATATCCCGTCAATGTCCCTTTAGTCCCCGATACGAGATTGATGCGTGAATAAGGACGCGGCGTCTGCACGGCGTGCTGAATCATGATCGTACGCCCTTTCGCCGTGCGAAAGATGGATGTATTCATGTCGCCGAGCTTATAGGGCGTTTTTGCTTCAGGGGAGTCAACGCCGAACTGGCTTTTCGCAAACTCCGTTATACCCGCCTGTTTTGAACTTACGGAAACGACAAAATCAAGCTTATCGGACCTGTTGACGTTCATGTACTGACAGATCGGCCCAAGACCGTGCGTCGGATAGGGATTGCCGTCATGAAGTTCATTCCATTTAAGCCGCCATCTGTCCCACGATCCCCGCAAAGCCGTGAAATATTTGCAACCGTCAACCTCGGCGAAATTCTCTGCGGCAAGATTGTGGATATACGCGCCCTCAGCATGGACTATTTCACCTAAGACTCCCTGCCTGCAAAGATTGAGCGCTAAAAGCTCCTCGTCTCCGTAACAACAGTTCTCAAGCGGGATCACATGACGCTTCGCTTTCTCCGCCGCCTCTACGAGCCGCCACGCGTCTTCTATCGTCATTGCGCAGGGGACCTCGACCGCGCAGTGCTTGCCGCGCTCAAGCGCAGCAAGTGCGGCTGGTACATGAACGGGCCAGGGCGCGGTAATATATACGAGATCCACATTCGGATCGTCGGCGAGCGCAAGATATGATTCTGCGCCGAGATATTCTTTCGCGGGCGGCTTCGATTCCTTTTCAAGCGCGGCGTTACCCTCCTTAAGACGATACTCCTCGATATCGGCAATCCCCGTTACCTCAAGACCGTCAATCTTCGAAAGTCTCTTAACGGCCCACTCGCCGCGCCGTCCTATTCCGACGACACCTATGCGCACACGTTCCAACGGAGCACATCTAAAACCTTGCATATTACTCATCGCGGTAAATTTAAAATTTGATTTTTTAAAAAAGACACATTTTGAACTCGTCGAGCGTCTTCGCCATTTTAGCAGATTTCCATACTCTGGTCCAATGAGAAAAATCCTTCCAGTAGGCGAGAAGCTCCTTCATCCGCCCGAGAACAGGACGAGGCGAGCCGAGCTCCTTTACGGATGAATCGATATACCGCTCAAGAAGTTCGCCAATATCATCGCGGAATGCGAGAGATTTTACAAAGCCTCTACCTATCATCACATCGTGAAGATTGAACTTAGATAAATCATCCGCTCCATTAGGACCACGAATCACGCCCGACTCAACAAACGCATCACCATTGTAAACTAGAGGAACATTTACCGCATCCGCAATCGCTTTAAAAGCCTCGCCATCGCACTCGCCCTCGTACATCTGTTTCGCCGTACGCGCATGAACGGTCAGAAACCTAAGCGGATAAGAGTTTACAGTTGATATGAGAGAGAGAAACTCATCGCTCTTCTCAACTCCAAGCCTCACCTTAATTGAAAACGCCCCTTCTCCCATAACCTCGCAGCCCGTCGCGATCATCCTCTCGAAAACGTCTCGCGTTTTCAAAATGCCGCTGCCGCGAAATTTATTCCGCACCATCGGGAACGGGCAACCGCAATTTAAATCGGCCGTATCGAATCCCGCGCCCTTGATGCGCTCTAAACAATACTTAAGCGCGGCGGGGTCCTTTCCGATAAACTGCGGCGTAATTTTTAGAGCGCTTTCACCCGGTGATACTCCGCGAAGCTCGCGATCCTTTAAAGGGTCGACACCTGCGTTCGCGGTAATAAAGGGAGTAACCGCCTCGGTAAAGCCATATTCGTCAAGCGCTTCCGCGAAACTCTCGCGGAAGCACCTGATAGTTACACCTCTTAAGGGAGCGAGAATCATATTCCGCGCTCTTAAAGGGAATTACATATTGCCGATAACGGCCTTGATGCGCCTTACGCCGGCGGACGAGCTCTGTTCCTTCTTAATCTTAAAGGAGCCGAGTTCCTTCGTGTTGGCGACGTGAGGGCCGCAGCAGATTTCCTTTGAAACTTCGCCGATCGAATAAAGCGAAACTTCATCGCCGTACTTCGCGCCGAAGAGCGCCATCGCGCCTTCAGCCTTGGCTTCCTCGACCGTCGTAGTTTTCTTAGTAACCTCAATCCCTGCTTCAATCCACTCGTTGACGAGCTTTTCGACGGCGTCCTTCTGTTCGGCGGTCATCGGCTCAGGCCATGTGAAGTCGAAGCGCAAACGCTCAGCCGTGATGTTGGAGCCCTTCTGATTCGCGGTGGGACCAAGAACCTTGTGAAGCGCCGCGTGAAGAAGGTGAGTCGCCGTGTGCATGCGCGTTACGACTTCGCTGTTATCCTGAAGACCGGCCTTAAACGAACCCGCCGACGTCGTGCGCGAAAGTTCCTGATGCTTGCGATTAGCCTCATCAAAGCCCTCCTTATCGACAACGAGCCCCGCCTTCTCGGCCATCTCAAGCGTCATCTCAAACGGGAAGCCGAACGTATCGTAAAGCTTGAACGCCGTCTTACCGCTAATCTGAGTCTGGCCGTGGGCCTTGAGCTGTTCAGCGACCTTGTTAAACATCGCCTCGCCCTTGTCGAGCGTCTGATTAAAGCGATTCTCCTCAGCTTCGAGATCGGCCTTGCAAGTCGCGAGATTCTCGGCGAGCTCGGGGTAGACGTGTTTATACTTCTCGCAAATCGTCTCGGCGAGCTTAACCGTAAAGCCGGGGGCAATCCCGAGGAATCGGCTGTAGCGCACGGCGCGGCGGATGAGACGGCGAAGAACGTAGTTCGCGCCGACATTGCCGGGCTTGACGCCGCCCTTCGGATCGCAGAGAATAAACGTCGCCGTACGCATGTGATCGGCGATGATGCGGCGCGACTTAAGCGCGAGCTCAGCGTCTTCGGGCGTTACCGTCGAAAGCTCATCGATCTTCGCCATGATAGGCGCGAAAATCTCGGTATCATAAACGGTCGCCGCGCCTGACATCATGCAGATCGTGCGCTCAACGCCCATGCCCGTATCGACGTTGTGACGACCAAGAGGCTCGAACGCGCCTTCGGCGTTCTTGTTGTACTGCATGAAAACATCGTTCCAGATTTCGATATACTTACCGCAGTGACAACCGGGACGGCAGTCGGGACCGCACTTCTCCTTGCCGGTGTCGATGAACATTTCGGTATCAGGACCGCAGGGACCGGTCGTACCGGCAGGACCCCACCAGTTATCTTCGCGCGGGAGACGGTAAATGCGCTCATCGGGGATGCCGAGAGACTTCCAAATTTCAACGGCCTCCTCGTCAGCAGGAATGTAACCAGGCTCACCCTCGACACCCTCACCCTTAAATACTGTTACTGAAAGCTGATCGGGCGAAAAACCGAGCTTCGTCGTAAGAAACTCGTAGCTCCAGCTGATCGCCTCTTTCTTGAAGTAATCGTTGAGAGACCAGTTGCCGAGCATTTCAAAGAACGTAAGGTGGGCAGAGTCACCGACCGCATCGATATCGCCCGTACGGACACACTTCTGAACGTCGGTAAGGCGCGCTCCAGCGGGATGCTCCATCGCGCCCATCAAATACGGCACCAACGGGTGCATACCGGCAGTCGTAAAAAGAACGGTCGGATCATTCTCCGGAATAACCGAAGCGCCGGGAATTATTTTATGACCCTTGGATTCGAAAAACTTAAGATACATTTCGCGGAGTTCGTCCGCAGTAAGATTCTTCATATTTGACTCCCTTAACATATTGTCTGTATATTTTATCAAATTTGATTGCATTCAATCAAACTCATAAGGTGTTATCGGGCTTCAAGACCACACCAAAAATCAAACTTTCACCTGTTTTCCGTCACTTTTCGTCAATGAATCCAAATCCCCTAGTCCACTTCGAATCCAGGCCATAATTAAATTTACCGCCTTTTGCTGTTGAATCTCGCTTAAAGCAACGCCCTTTTTAACGCGCCACCATTTCTCCATACATCCGCGGCAACAAGTCGCAGTCGCATGCATCGCCTTAAATACAGGATGCCCGCGCATTGGAGTTTGACGGCCATCATTCTTTGGCTCCGCCGCGCTCAACTTACCTCTCACAAAATCCGCCGCGTGCCGCTCAATCGTATCAATCCCAACGCGCTCAATATACGCCAAATCCGCGGCAGTCAATTTAAATCTACCGCGAAACTTCGAAGTCTTAAGCTTATCTAACGCCTCTTCAATCGTCATTTAATTATTATATAATTCTAAAACCAAACTTTTGACATAAGTATTTTACCATAATCCTCATTCGCTTTTCTCGCTCCAAAACCAACCACCGCATTTATATAAATGCGGTGGTAACCTCGCCCTCAAATCCGGACTTTACACCAACGCCAAAAATCAAACTTCCCCTCATTTTCCTTCACTTTTCATGCAAGGGGGACAGTCCCCACGCCCTCTTAAAAACTCCTAAATTCAAGACCTCTCAAATCAGGAATCTTTTTCACCCATTCATCGCGTTTTTCATCTAATAGGATACGTCGTGCTTTTGAAATTTTCAAAAACCCGGAATCCTGTTCCATGCCTACGAACTTCCGTCCAAGCATATTCGCCGCGATTCCTGTTGTTGAGCTCCCCGCAAACGGATCTAAAATCATATCGTCTTTCTTATATGCGAAATGTCACCTTACGAAATAAAAAATAGATTTTATCGAACATATAATTAAAAAATAAAGTTGATGGCACGATTATTTGAGAGTTTTGGCGTTTTCCAAAAAACAATGATATCGTTCTTCAAAAAACAATTGGCATAGGCGATTTTGTGTATGCGCTTACGAACTGGAAACCAACTAAGAACTTCTTGAACGCCTCAAGGTTGCCGCGTATATTACTCATTATCACTTACGAAACCATTTACATATTTTCAAAACCAACCTGCCTAATCGATACGAAAACTTCGCTTGCTGTTCTGCTTTCTTCCGTTTCTGTAGAGTTACTCTATTGCGTTTTAGTTCTTCTGATTGTTCTAACGAGGACACAACTTTCTCGTATGCAAAATCAAGTATCGTTGAACTACAGTTAGCATATCCACGTATCAACTGCCACAATAATCGCTGACCTTCTATCTTCCAACGGTCTCTACTAAACACCACATCAACAGTACGATACGCTTTCTCTAACGCCCCAGACACTTCCTCAAAACCAGAGTTTTTTAGAGCGGTTATGACTACGATAGTCCTCAATGAGTTAGCCAACATTCCGTCATTATAAAAATCAATCAAATCCGCGGACATTTTCGCACCAATACTCCGCAAAACTGCCATATAAGACCCATACTCTACCTCCAGAAGCACATCGTCAAGGATAGCACCCCAAACTTCGCTCCTCATTCTTTCAAAGAGCTTCCATCGTGACCATGTCATCATTCTCAGAGTTAGACCAGCCTCTATTCTTCGCCTTGCTAATGTTATATCCTGCGCAACTTCAGTCACTTTGTCGGACACCTCGCCAAGTTCCTTCTCCGATAGCGCACCATACCTTTGCAACGCAAAATACTCAAGTTGTGCCAAGTCACGCTCAAGAAGAACGTCCTCCGTGGAAATAATGCCATCGTTACATATATCATTTTTGATGCTTGCATGTCCGGTTGAAAAGTCTCCATACTTCTTGCTAATCGCATCAAGTCTGATATCTACATTTTCCTGCGACATCCTGAAGGCTTCCTTTACCTTCTTCCAATACTGCTGAAGACACAACTCAATCTTGTGTTTATAAAGTCCCTTGTCTACAACAACGCTCAGACTGCCTATAGCATCTCGGTCTATAACATTCTCAATCCTATCGATGATATCAACCACCGCGTGACGCTTCATCTGCGCGAAAATTGCCGCAATGTTGTTGCGAAGTATACCACGTATATCTTCAAATGACAAATGTTTCAGTTTATTTCTCATATTCCACGCATCGCGAATGGCTTCATGTCTAACCTTCCCAAACGACAGAAACAGAGATACATTTAATAACCATGAGACTGTTACAGCCCTAAACGCATCTACACCCATTGGAGATTTCAACAAATCTTCATTACTAAACTTTACGACATCCGTATTAGTACTTCTCAAAAATAGAACAACATTATCTTCAATACGCTTCTCTAAATAATTTTGACCTTCTGCACCTAGCCCTTTCATGGATTCTATCACATCCATTCCTATGCGTTTCTCAAGTTCGGCACGAGTCAATACGCTTGCATTCTTCAAGGACCTGCGCAGAAAATCCATCCTCTCGCCATCCTCTGCAATTTCCTTAATCATATGATCTGCGACACTGTGCTCTCCGAAGCAAAAATGACCATCAAGTGGCTTGCTATACACTCTATCGACTATTTCCATTATCATCCTATCCTTTTACACCAATTAAATCAAATAGATATTGCCGGACTTTCCATGATTTATTGTGGCATTCCTTTCATTTTTTAGTTTTACATTTTGAATTTATATCTTCGCCAAAATATCTGGGATATTGGACTTATCTAGAGATGAGAAGGCGAAGCACTTCTTGCCGAGATGATTAAGCGACGCGCCCACGTGAATCAATGTCGTTTTGTCGATAATGAGAAAGCGGTCGTGGAACTTATCCGAAACTTTAACTGTAAGCGAATTAGCATATTGCGCATTAAACTGCGCTACATCAACATCATGAAGAAGTTTATTGCGTGAATTTTTAATAACGACTACTTCAACATCTTTTCTCTTTTGAGCAATTAGCGGAAGAACCGAGTCAGCGAAATAAGGATCAATGATAATCAATTCCTTCTTCGCCATGCGCACAAACTTCTTCATCTGCTCGAACGCGTCATAAACCTGACCATCGAAAAACACTTTCTGCGGTGGAAACTTCTTATCCTGCATCGCGTCAAGTATCAACTTAAAGCGCTCTTCATTACGCTCTTGATTAGCATCGTTCTTCGCTTGATCTGCAATTTGCCGACGGTCAGTAGCTTCAATTCTGGCTAGTAGAGGCGCGATGGACGCAAGAGCTTTACGCATAGCTACAAAAGTCTCTGTAATACGAATACTTGCCTCAATCGCTACAGCACTTTTTAATACGCTTGCGAGCATGATAATTCCATACTCAGTAAAGGCGGTCATCGGCACTGACGAATGCTTCATGCTTTTGAACCGGTCGCAATTTGCGACCAGTTCTCGCATCTCGCTGAGCGATAATTGGAACATAAAGGTTGAAGGAAATCTTTCTACATTACGCTTCACTTGTTCATTCAACCGCTTTGTCGCAACTCCATATAGCTCCGCCAAATCTCTATCAAGCATAACCTGAACACCGCGAATCGTAAAAATTCGCGAGCGAATCACATCAGAATTAGATAATTCTTGTATGGTTAAATCATTCATCTTTAGCCTTACCTATGACACTATTCATTATACCATATTTTTGAAAAATTCTGGCACAAAACGGTCAGACCTCGCCCTGCCACTTTGACAACAACCAAAATCTTCCACTGTTCACCTTTCGCCTTCACCTCTTGACCCCTGAAACTCCCAACTCCCTCACTTCTCAAAATACCATTCACCGTTCTTTCTCGCGCCGCGACGCTTGAGACCGGTCTTTTTCTTCAGAGAGTCCATAACACGTTGCGCCTGACGAAGTACGACCCCAAGCTGATCGCCCAATTGCGATGCTGAAATTTTCGGATTTCGAAGAAGAATGTTTATCGCCTTTTCTTCAATCGGCGTGAACTTTATTATGACATCCGCTCTCTTCACCACGTTATTTATTACGACATCCGATGGTTTTATTACGACATTTGAAGATTTTGTTACGACATTTGTATCATCATTACGCCTATGAAGGTCCTTTATCTCCTCCGCATACTGCGAACCGTATTCGCACCCGACGCGAAGATAACGATTCTTAAGTTCTATTTCATAGCCGAACAACAATACCTTAAAAAACTCTTCAAGCGGTAATTGCGTCTTCTCAATCTGCAAGCGTACATTCTCATAATTAGCCCTTACAAGCGCATTGCGGAAATACCATGACTTCGCAGCGAATAAGTCATTCGAAGCTTGATATCCGAGCGAACGAAGATACTTGATGGCGAAAAGCGCGACTGTGCGCGTATTACCTTCACGAAACGGATGAATCTGCCAAATTCCAGAGATAAATGTAGTGAAATGCTCTATAAAACTTTCTTTTATGCCAATATTATACCAAAAATCCCACTTAAATCCTCCACTCTTCCCCCAAAATTCTGGCACAAAATCATCTTTTTTACACATCTCAGATTCGGTGTCCGGCGAGCTCCAAGCGAGCTGGCTTCCGTTTTTTTTCGTGGTTAAAAATACCGCGTCAAAATCTCACTTTACAAAACACCTAAAAACGCCGCAATTATCCAATTTTCTATCACTTTTCTCCACTGGGGACAGCCCCCCAAGTTATTCCCCAAGTTATTTTTTTCATTCAGCCGATTTTCGTTTCGCCGATCGCTACAGGTTCGCTCCTGAGCGGTCTGCCGGCGTTGCCGAAGCAGTCGTACGGCGTCACGACGAAACGCAGTTTACATCCGGTCGGCAGTCTCGACAAGAGGAACGAAAGAGCGTAATTCTTTTCAGCCATCGTGTGCGGCAAGTGGAAGTCGTTGGCGAGAACGCGTTTTCTGAACGCGACCTTGCCGTCTTCGTATTCGGCCGTGACGTCGTAACGCCAGGCGAGCGTTTTGAACGTGCGCGTGACGGCGGGGAACGACACGTTGACCGATGGAACCTCAAGAGCCTTTTTCTCGTCGTTTTTCATGCCCGACCTGATTTTCTTTTTCGCTCCGTTGGTCATGATGCTGCCGAGTTCCGCCTTAACGGTCGCGCCTGGCTCGAATTCGGGAGCGACCGACTTGACGGCGCGCTCCGCGAAGGCAAAAGGCTTCGACCCGGTCGCGGGATTGGGCATCACCCAATCCGGACCGAGATCGGCGTCGTTGCGGAAATCGCGGCGGCGGAAGACGGTGCGGTCGTCATAAACGCTCACAAGCATGCCGCTGCGGGCATTGGACAGGCGCATCTTATCCATTGTCTTCTCGTCGGCGGGGTTGTTCTTTGTGTTGCCGCCCGTGTTCTCGTAACCGCCTTCGGCACGGAATTCCTCGTCGGGGCTTCCCGCGTATCTGAGAGAAGCCGTGCCGAGCGAAGTGAAAGCCCCCTGCCAGATGGAGCGCTCGTCGGTGAGCGGATAGTGGGAGTGGCCCGAAAACGCGACCGCATTCGGGAACTTCGAAAGAACTTCCGTCGATACGCCGTTGTCGTGGCCCCACGCCCATGAACCGTAGCAGGTGTCTTTGGGATGAGGGTGCTGCACATAAAAGAACGGTAACGAAGGATCTATCTTGGAACCGTTCGCTTCGAACCAGGGCTTGATGGCCCGCATGCCGTGCCAGTTGGCTCCGGCGTCACCGTCCCACTGCGCGCCCACAAAGTCATAGCCTTTTATGTTCTTTCTGAAGACGGGTGAATATTCCTCATGAAAAAGCCTCTGCCATGTTTTCTTGAGCCCGAAATCGCGTATCCAGTCGTCGCGCAGCGTGCCCGACTCGCACCCGAAGACGTTGTACCCGTAATTGTAACCTTCCCAATCGTGGTTGCCGATGATGAAAACGCGCTCGACCTTGCGGCCGTCGAGGCGAGAGCGGTCATCCGGGAAAATCTTAAACCAGCAGTCGGCGAAAACCTGAAGCTCGGATACGAGTCCGGCATCGGCGATGTCGCCCGCGACCATCACGGCGTCGACGCCCTGGGCGTCGAACCACAGAAGCGTGTGCTCGAGCGTGCGCGTGTTGCCGCTGATGCCGCGGTCGGTGTTGGCGCAGATGACGTGTACGTCGGAAATGACGCCGAATCTGAGATTCGGCGTCCCGGAGCGGAAAATACCCGCAGGATCGGTAAAGACCCTGCAACCCTGAAGAGCGCCGAAAGACGCTGCTCCGCCGATAAACCATCTGCGTGAAATATTCATTTTAACTCCTTGATTCCTTGTGAGTTTATTTGAACCATCATTCGTCATTTCGGGCGATTATACCATTTTGGCCAATAAAACAAAAGCGCGGCATTCCCGTTTCATATCCGTCGGCAAATCATCATCGCACCATGCTTCCAAATTCAGCCTTCGTATTCATTTCCCCGTAATGTATCGAATAAGATACGGTAAAGCGCATTCATACGCTTGGCCGTGATTACAATACGGCAACTCTATGAACTTCGCGTTTTTATGACCTAAAGCGATGCATGAGGCGATCAGCAGGCGGTTTTCTTCAGATCTGCACTTCCATTCATAAGGCGGCTGTCCGCAAATGCTGACAATCGGCGGGATGTCGGCCGAAACATGCGCCAAAGGAGCGAGGTCGTCGATTTTAGGTAAAAACTGAGGATCTTTATCTCCTGAAAATTTACGCACGTTATAATGTTTTGTCGCTTGTCCGGAAATAGGAATAAGCGCGGCAAGATCAGTATTTTTAAGACCGTGTGCCGCGAGATATTTGGGGTCCATACCTACCATCATTGTAAGATATCCTCCGGCGCTCATGCCCGCTAGAAATATCTTATTGGTATCACCCCCGTATTTATGGATATTTTTCATCGTCCATGCGACAGCATCGGCAGCATCTTCTATGCAATCGACTCCGCTTTTCGCATCCTTGCCCAAGAGTCGATATTTTACGGCCACTTGAGCGATCTTCTCGTCGCGAAAGAAAGGGAAGTGAGGCTTACCGCCAGCCAAACCACCACCATGAAGCCAAACTAAAGTCGCATAATTTGTTGTCGAGGGAATTCTTATATCTTCTATCGTATCCGGCAATTTTACAACATAAGAAACAGTCTTGATTTCCGAAGCATATGAGCCGAATATCAAAATAAAAGAAAATAGGAGAATAGATATTATTTTAATTTTCATAACCGTTTCAGTATACCCAATCCACAACTAGGTAGTCAAGCGCATACCTAAAAATCAAATCCAACTTCGCAAATCGCCCCGTATGTTTCTGCTGCCGAATCAACAGATTTGTAAGGTAAGGAAGGAATATGATATAATTTTATCGAATGAAAATCGTAAAAGCCATCCGACGCGCCATTAATACCGCTACAAATTTTATGGCGGTAATGCTCGCTGCCATATTTTTGGCGGGGCCCGTCAGTTTTTGCCTTTGCGATGAGGATCCCGATAATTGCGGCGAGGCGTGCCATGACTGTTCAGAGTCTACCGATGAAGATTGCGAACATGCGACAATTGACGTCGATGACTTTACCCTCTCGCATAATGATGACAATATCATCAATTTAGACTGCCAGCCTGATGCAGTAACAGATTTTTATTCTACACCTGGACTTATGGCGCGGCAGATTTCGCGCCCGAGCGCTACTTCGCCGCCTTTTCGAAGTTGGGCTTATACTTCATATTCTAAACGCTTAAATCCCCTTTCGTAATTTTTGCGCTTAAATAAGTGAGATAATTTATCTCGCTTATCGATAAACTTCGCCTATCAATAGGCTAACATCAAAAGTTTACCTTATCAAGCGCAATAAAATACGATATGAAGCGAATATTCAATTTTGCAGTACATAGCCCTAAAACCATTATAGCCGCGTTCCTTTTAGCGGCTTTCGCGGGATTCAGGATTTTCCAGACTTTAAGCGTTGACGTCTTTCCCGACATTTCGGTTCCAAGAGTTACCATCCAGACCGAAGCGGGCGGACTTACGGCTGATGAAGTTACTGAGCTCGTTACTATACCTATCGAATCGGCTGTGAATGGCATACCCGGCGTTACAAAAGTGCGCTCCAGTTCCAGCGGCGGATTATCGTTCGTTTGGGTAGACTTCGACTGGAACGCCGACCTTACGCGCGCGAGATTCGATGTATTCGAGCGTCTCTCCCGCATTAAAGACGCGCTCCCCGACGAAGCGCACGCAGAAATTTCGCCTCTCGTTTCTGTTACGGGCGAAATTATGCTGATCGCGCTCACTGCAAAGGATAATTCTGTTTCGGATCTTGAAATCAGAGAAATCGCCGAATACGATCTTAGAACGCGGCTCCTCGGAGTTCCCGGGATTGGCGAAGTTGCGGTTATGGGAGCTAAACTGCCCGAGTTTCGCGTCGCCGTCGATCCGATGAAGGCGGCAGAGAGAAATCTCTCGCTACCTGAAATTATCGAGGCCGCTCAATCGACGCGCACATATTCCAGCGCGGGCTACCTCCAAAACTCAGCTTCCGAAGAAGTACCTGTTAACCAGATTGCGAGAGCCGACACCCTAGAAGCTCTAAAAAAAGCGCCGATTCCATTGCCCGAAGGAGGATCAATAAGGTTAGGCGATGTAGCTGAAGTTTCGGTTCAAGGCGAACCAAGGCGCGGCAGCGCGTCATTCAACGGTAAAAGCGCGGTTGTTCTTTCGGTTCAAAAATCTCCTGGCGGGAATACGCCGGAACTGACTAAAGCGCTTAATAAAGTCCTTGAGGACTTCTCAAATTCCGCCGACGCTAAAGGTATCGAATTTACAACTGACGCGTATCGCCAGGCCGACTTTATCGCCAAATCAATCGACGGCGGCAAGGACGTTGCGCGTGATGCGGCGATTATCGTTATAATCGTTCTTCTCGTGACATTATTAGAGCTTAGAACGATTATCATAGTTCTGGCAACTATGCCGGTTTCAGTTCTTATGGGATTACTGATTTTCCCGTCACTTGGTCTCGGCGTTAACGTGATGACGCTTGGCGGATTCGCGGTGGCGATTGGCGACATTGTTGACGCGGCGATTATCTTTACCGAGGTCATTCGCCGAAAGCTCGCCGAAAACGATTCTTTGGACGCGGCGCAAAGAAAGCCTCTTACCTCTGTTATTGTCGATGCCGCGCACACGGTCGCGCCTTCTGTTCTGTTCTCGGCTCTAACCGTAGTTGTAGTCTTTATCCCTCTACTGTTACTCACTGGACTTGAAGGCAAATTCTTTAAGCCTCTCGCCTTGTCGTATGTAAGCGTATTTGCCGCGTCTCTTGTCGTAGCTCTTATGCTCGTACCCGCGCTGGCTATCGTATTGCGCCCAGGATGCTCTAAAGGAAATAAAAAATCAGCCGCTAAAAAATCTACAACTCCTCTTGGCGTACGGGTTATGGTGGCGATTTATAAACCCCTTCTTAATTTCGCGATAAAGTTCCCCAAAACGATTTTACTTCTTTCGCTCTCAGCGGTTATTATAGCTGGATATTTGGCGACATCGTTCGGCTCGAGCTTTTTACCGCCCTTTAAGGAAGACTCTTACAATGTAATGCTCGCGCTGCCGCCGGGAGCATCGCTTGAAGAAACCGAGCGCGTCAGCGAAGCGTGCGTCCCCGCACTGAGAGCGATACCCGGCGTACTGTCGGTAACGCGGCGCACCGGGCGCGCCGAGCGTGATCAGCATGCGGAGCCCGTATCAAGTTCAGAATTCGTCGTTCGCGTTGATCTCGATAAAGATACCGAAGAAATCAAGCGTCGCATACGCGAAGAGCTCGGCTCAATCCCCGGCGCCTCGCTTGTCGTAGGCTATCCGATTGCCCATCGTATAAGCGCGGTTCTTTCGGGCTCTGAAGCGGAGCTCGCGATAAACATCTACGGCGAAAATCTCCCAAAGCTCAGGAAAACCGCAGAAAAGATAAAACGGAAACTCGACACGATCAGTGAAGTGACCGATGTCAGAGCCAATCGTGAAATTACAGTTCGAACTCTTAAAATCGATTATGATCTCGATGCGCTCGCTGAAACGGGCATTACTCTTAAAGAGGCGGGTGAACAGGTTTCCGCCGCGCTTAACGGAGCTGAAGCAGGAGAAGTAAGAAACGGAATTAAAAGGCGCTCGGTTACCGTCAGACTCACGGGTGACGAATCTAAATACGACGAGGATACTGTCCGATCTCTCATCATCAGTTCCAGAAACGGTAAGCGCGTAAGATTAGATCAAATCGCCGAGATTGTCCCGATCGAAGCTTCGAACCTTCTTTTAAGAGAAGGCTCGCGTCAGAAGATTCTTATTACCGCGAATCCCGCTCCCGGCGCGAACATCGGCGATATTGTTAAAAAGCTCGATTCTGAACTTAAGCCTATCGCTATTGAAGACGGCGCAACGGTCGAATTCGGCGGCAGTTACTTAGCTAAAGAAAGCGCGACTAAAACTCTCACCTACACAGGAATCGGGATCGCCGCGTTTCTCTTTATTATGCTCGTTTTCGCGCTTGGCTCGGCTAAGTCCGCCGCGCTCGCGCTAATTAATATTCCACTTGGACTTATCGGCGCTGTTGTCGCCGTAAAAGTTTCGGGGAGCGTACTTTCGGTTTCGTCTTTAGTCGGACTTATGACAGTAGTCGGATTTTTAATTCGAAACGGAATTCTTCTACTTAACGTCTACCAAGATAAAATTGCCGAGGGCGAAACGCTCGAAAACGCTATTCGCATCGGTTCGTTAGAACGTATGGTACCGATTATTCTAACATCTGCGACGACCGTAATCGGGCTTATCCCGATTATTCTCTCCGGCGCCAAACCGGGTGGAGAACTTTTAGCGCCCTTAGCGATCGTCCAATTCGGTGGACTCGTAGGAGCCACTTTTCTTAATCTTATCGTCTTGCCCTCTGCCGTTAAGACTTTCGGAATCGGTAAAAAGGAGGCTCTCTAATGAACAAAGAATTTTATAAATACGTTTTCTTCGCTCTTCTTCCGATCGCGATATCCGGCTGTAAATCATACGAAAAGGCTGAAGATATCAACTGGGCAGAACTATCAGAGGCAAAAAAACCAAGTGTAGTTTTAACTTCACCAGATGACGCGGCGAAACTGGCATTAGTCGGCAACTTAGAGCTTAACGAATTGCGCCTAAAAGCTGCGAGCGCGGCGAACATCGCCAAGGAGACGGGATGGTGGGAAGATCCAGAGCTGGACTTCGATATTTTAAGAATAATCGAGTCTGCGGATCATCCCTTTTTAGGAGGAGCAAATCTAAAATTTACCATTCCTCTTTCAGGAGTTAATAAAGCGTCCAAAAAGGCGGCCGAAGCATATCATGAGGCAGAGCTTCAAAAGATCAAAGCTCAAGAGTTGGATGTCGCGACAGAAGCCAAAAAGACCATAATCGCGATATATTATAATCAAATGAAAATAAAAGCTCTTGAATCGTATGAAAAAGACGCCGGCATTATCCGTGCGACAAAAAGCGCCGAAAGACTTTATAAGGCCGGTGAATATACGCTTATAAATCTTAACAGCGTTAAGCGCCAAGAACATGCGCGCGAACACGAAAGAATGGAACTGGAGGATGAAAAAACTGAGCTCGAAAATAAATTTCGCTCACTCGCGGGGCTCCACCCGAAGACACTTATTAAACTTTCATTCTCTTTACCTCACAATAAAAATATAAAGTTAAAAGAGATAGATATTCTTTCTCTTACCTCGCACCCGGCCGTTAAAACGGCTCTCGCGAAATTAGAGCATAGCGAATTGGAGCTAAAAACGGAAATCCTTAAACAATACCCCGAACTTAAAATCGGGCCTCTCGCCGGCAATGAAGAAGGCAAGGACAGAATCGGCGTTGTCGCAGGAATTACGCTACCTTTATGGAATCGCAACCGCAAAGGAATTGCTGAAGCCGAAGCCAATAGAAACGAGGCGCGATTAGGCGCGATCAACATCTGGAAAAGCCTCGCTCTTGAATCAAATGCCGCATTTCTGAAAGCTGAAAAACTTTTAAACCATCCCCCAACTCCCGTCGGAGAATCGAAGTACGCCGACAGACTTCTTGAAGCGGGCGAGATGACGCCGATAGATTATTTATCAACCAGAGACGAAATTCTTAAGCAAAGCCTCGATGAAATTTCCTGGCACGCTTCGATCGCAACCAGCATAACGGAATTGAGCAAATATACAGCCGAAACTCTTTAAGATAAGGACAACAACATGAAAACATTACTTGCAACTTTTTTCGCTCTTTTTGCCGCATCAACTTTCTCGGCGGAGCACAATCATCATCACGATCATACAAATTGCAACGGCGAGCATAATCATGATCACGCACAGCACGAAAAGAAGCATAACGACGATCATAAAAACTGCAATGGCGAGCATCATCACGATCATAACGAACACACGAATAGTCACGACAACCATTCAGGGGCGCTTACTGTCGAAATAAACGAAACTTCAGCAAAAAACGCGGGCATCGAAACCGTTCACCCGAGAAAACGCGCATCAGGATCTGAATATGCGTTTAAGGGAAGATTCGAACTCGTACCTGAGGCCAGAGAAATTATCGCCTCTCCAGTAGCAGGTAAAATGGAACTTAAAGTTAAGAGCCTTAAGCATGTAAAAAAAGGAGATACTCTTTTTACCGTAACTTCTCCCGAAATCGTTTCGAGAACTAAAGAGATTGAAATACTCGAAAAACGCCTTCAGGTATTTCGTGACATAAAAACGCCAAATGCCGAACTCGAAAACAATCTTTCACTTAAAAAGTCCGAACTGAACGCCCTTCTTATGGGATATACCGCGAACAACGGAACAATCGAAATAAAGGCGCCTAAGTCAGGTCTTGTTGAAGAGCTCATAGAACTTAACGGAACATGGCTTGAGACCGGAAGCGCAGTATTGAAATTAACCGACACGCGCAACATCAGATTTAAGGGCCTCATTCCAGCAGATGAAGCAGCCCGATTAAAAGATTTGATGCTAGCTAATGTTAAAGGGATGAGCGGCTCTGTTCGCCTTGGCATAGGCGCCGAAAACGGACTCGTGCCCGCTTATGTCGTTTTCGAAAACGCGCCTGACGCGATTGTCGGCGCACGCGACACGGCAACCGTGATTATAGGAGGAAGCGGTAAAGTTGAAACGGCAGTACCCGACTCGGCAATTGTTGAAATCAATCTCGTTAAGCACGTCTTCGTACGCGATAACCACAACAAAAACCGTTTTATCGCCCTTAGCGTAACGACAGGCGAAAAATCGGGCGGTTGGACGAACGTGACGGGACTCCCCGAAGGACATATTGAAGTTGTCTCTAAAGGCGCGTACCAGTTAAAGCTCGCGTCCTCATCTTCGGGGAAAAGCGCAGCGGGCCACTTCCACGCAGACGGGACCTTCCACGAAGGCGACCACTGACGCGGCAAAATCACACAAATAAGACCGTCGCCAAACCGGCCAACAGGCAGTAAGGGCCGAATATCCAGAACCATCGGCCCTTTAACGCTTTAACGAGTATCTTCAGCGAGAAATACCCGACGACGGCCGCTATCGCCATTCCGATAAGAAGCATAAACCAAGGTACTTGCGAAGCCGCCTCTTCGGGCGTTTCGTTGAACGATTTCAGAAGCTCGATAACAAGCGCACCCACGATAAGAGGCGCCGACATCAAAAACGAAAACTCAGCCGCCTTCTCAGGTTCAACACCTCCGGCCCGTGCGCTGGCAAGAGTCATACCGCTTCGAGAGACGCCAGGAAGAAGCGCAACCGCCTGTCCTAAGCCCATTAATACAGCCCTAAAAAATCCGACATCTTTTCGGCCGCGAGGGAGATAACGGGTACCGATCAGGACGGCGCCCGTGAACATAAGAAGCGCTCCGACCATTTTCGCATTCTCAAAAAACGCTTTGATATTATCCTCAAAAAGAAAATAAATTAAAACGGCCGGAGCCGTGCTTAGAAAAATTTTCAACACGAAAGACCAGGCCTCACGCCGCTCAGCACCGGCCGCCCGAGGTGAAAAACACCGTAAAAAAAGTCTACAGATCGTTTTTCTGTAAAATACAAAAATTGATATAAGGGTTCCCGCGTGCAGGCAGACGTCAAGTCTTACGCCATCGATATTAATTCCTAAAAAATGCTGACTTATTACCAAATGTCCAGAACTGGAAATCGGAAGAAACTCGGCAACGCCTTGAAGAAACGCCAAAAATGCAATTTTCAACATGAAAAATAAAGTCTCTCAAAATCAGAAATTCACGCCGGAGAACAAGACCTTGCAAAGGAACAAAAGAAAGGGCACAAAAAAGATGATCATAAAGAGACAAAATTTAGCTCCGAATCCGACCTTGGCCGAAGCATCAAAACTGCATGCGCATTCGTGGACGTCGTTTTCGGGAACCGCCACGCCAAAACAGTCCGTAACGACTTCGCGCGAATATTGCGCATAAAGCGGGGACACCCTGAAAGAGCCGTCGATATTTCGCGCCAACGGGTTATAAGCATTTCTAAGCAATCTCTGAAGCTTGCTTTCAAGCATATAATCATCAGGCACGGAAATAGCTAAGCCGTCAACCGCAGCGGCGTTCACAATACGGACTCGGGCAAACACGGAATTCGAGCTTCTCAACTCCCATTCGCAATGAACGCACTCCGCGGGAGAAATAGGGCAAACACCGCTGGTCGCGATCTCAGAGCGGACTCTCATAAAAAGGCGCTCTGTATCAAATCCAACCGCCATAAGCGAAATCAAAGACGCCCCGGAACTGAGCGATGACATAAGAACCGCTATGAACTGAGGCGCGTTATATCCGCTTATTTGGATTGTGGGAATTTGATTCATACTTATATTATATCATAATAAACGGCGCGTGTGGTATAGTATCAAGCGAAAAGACGTCAATAAGTTCGTGAAGCGATGCCTTTTTACCGTCACCCCAGCCGCAGGAGGCCGCAAGCCGTCCTATAACGGTCTCAGGCTCGACCCCGGAGGCCCGATACGACGCAACCCGCGTATCTCCATGACGTTTGGCGAGCCGTCTGCCGTCGGGCCCGACAACGAGCGGCACATGGCAGTATTTCGGGATTTTCACACTGTGCGAAGTCTTTGATTCAGCCCATGAAAGCAGTTTTTCCGCTATCAGAATCTGAGCGGGGGTCGCCGGAATGAGATCGTCGCCCCTGACCACTTCCGTAACTCCTGAAAGAAGATCGTCGACAACTACGGCCAAGGTGTATCCCGCTCCGCCCTCGTCACGGGCGATCGGGAAATCCCCAAGTACGGATGAAACGTTCTGCGAATAATCCCCGGCGAAAACATCCGTAAAAGAGACTACGGTTCCCTCGTCTACACGGTAACGCCAGCACGGCAGGCGCCCTTCGCCGCAGAACTCCGCCGCCTCCCGCCATGAAGAGAATCTCCCGCGGCATAGTCCCGGATAATGAAGCTGCTCTCCCGCGTGGGGCGCCGACTGCGCATTTTCGACGTCACGTCTCGTACAGACGCACGGATACGCGGGCAAAAGAGACAAAGCTTCGCGATATATATCCTTGCGCTCGCTCTGAACGTATTCTTCATCCCAGTCGAATCCGAGCCATTTAAGATCCTCGACGGCCTCACGCGCGGCTCCCGGCTTGTCGCGGGGATGATCGAGATCCTCAATGCGCAAAATCACCTTTCCGCCGAGCGATCTCGCCCGGAGATAAGCTATCATGAAAGTCCGGACGTTGCCTAAATGCAAAGCTCCCGTCGGACTCGGCGCGAGCCTTCCTACATAGCCTGCCAAAATTTTTTCCATTCCGCGATGAACCGCTTGAAGTTTTCCGTGGAACCGAACGCGTCTGAAGTCGCCTTGCGCATGTCACGGTTCTTCAGAAGAGAATTCATATAATCGCGTTTGAGATTTTTAAACGGTTCACGCGCGATTTCAGGCGCACCCTTCTCGATGAAGTAAGCGACCGAAAGAGCGAGTCTGTATTTCAAACGGCGCTCCATGTCTGTCCCGGCATAAAACTCGTCGTAATCCATCATAAAGATGGCGGGAAGATTCGTATCAGCCATCTCAGCGAGATCGCACGGATCTACAAATGAAGGTCCGTCAGGTCCCTCCTCGAAATATTGCGCGTAACCTTCATTAAACCAGGGAGAGGCGGGTATCATCGAAGACGCGTAGGCGAGATACTGATGAAACGCCTCATGACGGATCGTTTTCAGAAGCTTCGCGGCGCCCTCGTCCGGGAGATACGCGACAAGCTCGCGTCTCTTAGAACTCCAATACGCCGCGCTCCACTCCATCCCTTCGACGTCGTTTACCTCCAAGGCATCGAGATATTCGCCGCGCGTCCTGAAGATTCTGGCGACGGCCAAAACATTGCTGCCGTCTATCGGAGAAGGAACAGTCTCGGCGTATTTAGCGCGCATAAGACCGAGTTCGTTGGTCAGCGTCGATACGAAGGAACTGTCCTTTTTAAGATTGTCAAGGATTATAAATTCCCTGGCGTCCGTCACGTTCCAGGAAGGATAATTCGTCACGCTAAGCGCGGCATCGCGTCTGAGCAATTCCTTCTCGCTCAAAACGATACGCTTTTTACGGTTCTTTTTCGGAGGCGCGACTACCTTGCGCTCGCTTCTCAGATCCCGCTTGACGATTTCATCCCATTCGCCGAGAAATTTCTCTTCGAAATTTTCGAGCGCCGCCTCAAAATCGTCTTCGGGAAGAATATCCCATACCGCCAGATACCAATAGGGATTTTCCTCGGGAAGAAAAGCCGCCACGACGGACGTCGTGTTCGTTCCGTGGAAATAAAGAACCTCCTTAAAACCCCTTATCGGCATACGCGGCGAATGAGGCTTCTCCGGAAGAGGAAACGGCGAAAGCTTTGATATCGCCAGATCCCGCACGCCAAACTCTTTTTTATCGGGCGTAACCGTTTCGGAAGCATATTTGGATCGGGTCAATGACGAGGTCTTTTCGGGCGCAACCTCGTGAAGACGCGCAACCGTGAAAAGGCGTCCGGAATCGTCCAGCCAACGACCGAGAACGGCATGCGAAGTCCAGATGTCCAGCTCGTCGTAGCGGTCTTCCAGACGCATCTTCCCGGAAGGCTCCGTTACAAGATACGCCTCGGCGCGAGGCATATCAAGCGGCATGGCCTTCATGAAAAACAGCGACGCCAGAACGACCATATCAGAATCCGCCCATTATGAGGGAGCCGAAAGTGGAGATGGGCGTCGTATCGCGATAATTGTCGAGCACCTGGCGCACATCCCGCGTAAGACCTTCAATCTCCTCGTGAACGGCCTTATCGTTGATAAGTTTGCCGAGAGTCCCCTCGCCCTTGTCGATCTTGACCGCGACCGAATTGAGGTTGGCAAGAAGGTTCGTCGCGGATGTCACGATCGCGCCCGTATCAAGAGACTCTCCCGCTTCCCTGAACGATTTGACGGCCGCGCTGAAATCTCCGTATACCGGATCGTCCTTCGCCAAAAGCTTTCCAAGGAATCCTTCGGACCTCTCGAGCCTGCCCGATATTTCCGCAATGTTCGCGAGCGTTTTATCGAGATTGACATGAACCGAATCGTCCGTCATGAGCTTGCCGATCGTGCCGCGTCCCTGACGAAGATCGGTTGTTATGGCGGCGAGATTCGTCGCCGTCGTCTCTACACCGTCCCAGAGAGTCGTATCCGACGAAAGCATTTTACCGACGGTACCTTCCCCGCGCTCGAGTCTCCCCGCCACAACCTTTACGGATTCGGAGGCGGCGGACAGATTCGTCACGATCGTCTTAAGCTCCTCTCCCCCGGTGATCGCGTTCACGTTCTTCGCGATACTGGAAATGTCGCGCATCCAATCGGTGGGTGGTTCACCTTTGAACGCGGTGGAAACAAGATCGAGCTTCTCTCCTTTACCTTCCTCCAGAAGCAGATAGTTGCCGCCCAGCATCGAAAGATTGCACACGGAAATGCGATAGCCGTCGCGCAGAACGACATCCTTGTCGATCTCCATCACAACGGTAAGATCGTTCTCGCCGAGCACTATCTTTTCGACCTTGCCGACCTTTGTGCCGCGGTACATAACATTATCCTGCTCTTTAAGCCCGCCTACATCCGTAAACGTGACCCGCGCCTCGACCATGCTCCTGCCGCCGAAAACATCGACCCCCGAGACCACGATCGTGAAATACACCAGAAGCGCCAATACCGCCAGCATGAAAACGCCGACAATCGCTTCCGAAAAAGAATCTTTGCGTTTTGAACTCATATCGTTGTTCCTTTCGTTGCCGCGATGTACTCCATCGCATACGGATCGGTCGAGTCGAAAAACTCCCGAGGTGTGCCGAAAAACGCGACGCGCGCGTTGCGCAGCAGAAGAAGCCTGTCCGCTATGGACATCGCGCCCGCGAGATCGTGAGTAACGACAACGGAGGTTACGCCGCGCTCTTTGTTGAATTTTTTGATGAGCCGGTGAATCATTACGGAAGTAACCGGATCAAGCCCGCTCGTAGGTTCGTCGTAAAGGACAATCTCGGCCTGACGCACCATCGCGCGCGCAAGCGCGGCGCGCTTCTGCATCCCTCCCGATATCTCGGAAGGATATTTATCGGCCGCTCCCGAAAGCTCCACCGCTTCGAGCGCCTCGGCAACCTTCGCGTCGATTTCGTCGTCAGTCAGCGAGGTGCACTCCTTCAGCGGAAGCGCGACATTCTCGGCCACCGTCTTCCAGGCAAGAAGCGCTCCGCTCTGAAACAGATACGCCATGCGCGAACGGATTTTGTAAAGCTCATCCTCGCCGCAGGCGGCGACGTCGACGCCGTCGACGACGACTTCACCCGACGTGGGAGACAGAAGCCGCACGATATGCTTAAGCGTTACGGACTTGCCGACGCCGGACGGACCGATAACGCAGAAGACCTCGCCCTTCTCGACGGAGAACGACACGTCGTCCAGAACGGGAGAGCCGGAGAATCTCTTGACGACATTTTTAAATTCTATCAACGCCATAAGTCACACCTCCGTCATCTGTAGCATAAGCGCGTGACCATATAACCGAACATGAGAATCAGCAGAAAGTTTATGATGACGCTGCGCTGCGTCGCCTTTCCGACTCCCGTCGCGCCGTGCGTCGCGCCGAACCCCTGCGCCACGGAAACGGTTCCGATGACCAGTCCGAAAATAAGCGCCTTCAAAAGGCCGACATAAAGGTCTTTCAGGTCCACGATTCCCATCGCGCTGGCCATATACTGCTCAAAATCGACCCCGAGCTGGGTAACGCCGACGAGTCCGCCGCCCATGACGCCCGTTATGCAGCAGAAAAAACCGAGCAGCGGAGCCATCAGAACAAGCGCAAGAATGCGCGGCGCCGAAAGAAACCTCACGGGCGAAATCGACATTATCTCGAGAGCGGCGATCTCGTCGTTAACCTTCATCGTGCCGAGTTCGGCCGCGATGGAAGAGCCCACGCAGGCGGCCAGACAAAGCGCACAGCTGAAAGGCGCCATCTCTCGGATAAGCGATATCATCACCGCGGATCCGAGGAACGATTCCTGGTTGAAGCGTATGAGTTCAAGCCCCACCTGCAAGGCGAGAATCATTCCGATGAAAAGAGAAACGACCGCTATGACGGGGAGTGTACGGATTCCCGTCACGTAAAGCTGATGCATCAGCTCCGTACGCGACGTGCGGCGGACGACGACCGACGGGAACGCCGCGACGGACGAAATCAATATGCGCGCCGACCAGCCCAGAGAAGAAAGCGATGTCAATAAACAGCGAACGACGCTCGCGATCCTTGACCGCGGAGCGTCGTCCCACATCGGCTCTCTGATTACCGTCATTTCGCCTTTTCAGGCTGCGCAGCGGGTTTCCCGCCCGCCGGCGCCGTTTTTTGAACCGCGGGAACCTTCTCGGCGGCGACGGTCGAAGCCGCGCCCGCAGCCGGAGGAACAATGTCAGCGGCGGGAATCTCCTCGGCCTTCACCGTCTCGACGGGAGGCAGGGGAGCTTCGCGCTTTTCCCAGCCGTTGACGGCTTCAATCGTCTTTTCGATCCGCATTACGGCTAAGGCGTCTTTCTCGTAATCCTTCTTGAGAGCTTCCAGCTTTTCAATCCTGTTGGTAACGCCTTCGACAAAGGCATAGCAGCGGGCGGAACCGAGCTTCGCATCAAAGGTATAGGCGCTGGCTGAACCCTCGGCGATCACGTCATACGACTTTTTGGCCTCGGCCCAGTTATAAAGAGATTCCCGGCAGCACGCCACGCCGTATTCGGGAGCAAACAGGAGCGCTTCGGGCACGGACTTCTCGTTCACCAGAGCGGTATAAACCTCGAGCGCCTTTGCAAAATCCTCGACTTCTACATACTTCGCGGCAAGACGAAGCTTAATGAGAGGACTTACGTCGCGGTCGCCGTATTTCTGAACGGCGTCCTCCAGATCCCGCGTCTGAAAATCTCCGGCGCCGCACGCGAACACGGCGGCTTCGGCGTCTAAACGACGCTCCCTGCTCATCCACAGATAAACGCCGAGCGCGGCCATACCCGCCACAAGCGCCATAGCCAAATACTTTTTACCTTCCTTCTTCCACCAATCTGCAAGGGGAATCAATTCTTCGGGAGTGTTCATTCTTTTTTTCCTTTCTCTTCATAGAGGTCTGACCAGGCGTTGAGGACGCTCTCATCTCTGCCTTCCGCCCTGAAGACGATGCGATTGTAATCGAGCGCGTCCAAAAAATCTCTGTTGTGGATAAAACGGCTTTTACCCTTCACCGGCGGAGAAGACAAGCGTCGCGAACTCTCGAGAAGAAGCGATGCGGTGAAATAAACGGCTTTGGGTATCTTAAGCGACCGGAGCATCAGCTGCATGACCTTGCGGCCCTGGCCGTCCTTCTTCTCGGCCTTGAAAAGCCCCGTCATCAAGACGGCCGCGCGCAGCGCGTTGGAAACCTCATAGCCCTTCGAAACCATCATCGTCTCGTATTTGTCGAGCACGGAAAGATATTTCCAAAGAACGCATTTCGCTCCGCTGGAGGAATCGACGTACGACGAGAGCTCCGGCAGAAGATCGCCGAGCATTCCGCACTCCCACATGAGTTTAAAGGCCTCGCAGCTGTGCCCGTAAGTGAAGAGTCTGAAGACTTCTTCGCAAACGCGCGGCACGGCGGCGTTCAAGATGCACGAATGGTACTTCTTCATCGCGGCCAGAGTTTTTCGTTCGATCCTGAAACCGAGACGTGAAGAAAACTTAACGGCGCGCATCATCCTGACGGGATCTTCCTGGAAGCGTATGTCAGGATCGCCTATGGCGCGGATAATCTTCTTTTCGATATCCTTCATGCCGCCGACCCAGTCGATCACGCTGAAATCCTTAATGTCGTAAAAAAGACCGTTTACCGTGAAATCGCGCCTGTAGGCGTCCGTCTCCGGCGTGCCGAAGGTATTGTCTTCGAGCGGTCCTTCGGCGGCATGCTCGATTATTTCGCCGACAGTCTGCGAATTGCGCCTGAAAGTGGCCGTCTCGATAATCTTGCCGCCCGCGAAACGGACGTGGGCCAGACGAAATCTCCGACCGATGAGAAAACAGTTTTTAAAGGCTTTCTTAACCTCGGCAGGTTTAGCGGACGTGCCGACGTCAAAATCTTTGGGCGTCCTGCCCATAAGCAGATCTCTCACTCCGCCGCCGACCAGATAAGCCGTATACCCCAGCGATGAAAGGCGATAGAGAACCTTAAGAGCGTCGGAATCGATGTTTTTTCGGGAAATGCAATGCTCCGGACGTTTATAAACGACCGGACCTTTAACTTTTTTCCTCAAAAACGAAAACATTAAAGGATATTATACTATCCTGCAACTGCTAGGTCAAGAGCACAAATCAAAAACAAAAGCCGCAGAGATATAAATCCCTGCGGCTTTCTGCTTGAATAAAGCCTGAATTATCAGGCCTTAGCGTCGAGCTCGGCCATAGCGGCCTTGCGGCTGAGCTTGATGCGGCCGCGCTCGTCGACGTCGAGGCACTTCACCATCATCTTGTCGCCGACCTTGCAGACGGCGTCCACGCTCGGAACGCGCTTGTCGGAGAGTTCGGAGATGTGGCAGAGACCGTCCATACCGGGGAGAATCTCGACGAACGCGCCGAAATCCTTGATACCCGTAACGGTACCCTCGTATATCTTGCCGGGTTCGGCGACCGCGCTGACCGCGCCGACGGCACGCTTGGCGGCCTCCATCGACTCGAGCGAGGTCGCGAATATCGAGACCTTGCCGTCGTCGTCGATGTCGATCTGAGCGCCAGTGGATTCGACGATACCGCGGATGTTGGAACCGCCGGGACCGATGAGAGCGCCGATCTTGTCGACGGGAATCTGCATCTCCTCGATCCGGGGCGCGTACTTATTGAGTTCGGCGCGCGGAGCGGGAATGACGGTCTCCATAAAGTCGATGATCTGAAGACGCGCGTCGTGAGCGGCCTTGACGGCGCCCTCGACGAGATCCCACGTAAGACCGCGGAGCTTGAGGTCGACCTGGAAGCCGGTGATACCCTTCCTCGTGCCGCCGACCTTGAAGTCCATGTCGCCGCAGTGGTCTTCGGCGCCGAGAATATCGGTGACGAGAACCTTCTTCGACTGATCCTCGTTCGTGAAGAGACCGACCGAAATGCCCGCGACGGTGCGCTTAAGCGGAACGCCGGCATCCATGAGAGCGAGGCAGCCGTTGCAGATCGAAGCCATCGACGAGGAGCCGTTCGAGCCCATGATCTCCGAAACGACGCGGATCGAATACGGGAAATCGTCGGGGAGAACCTCGGCGATCGAACGCTCGGCGAGAGCGCCGTGACCGATTTCGCGGCGGCCCGTCGAACCGAGACGGCCGACTTCGCCGGTGCAGTAGGGCGGGAAGTTGTAGTGGAGCATGAAACGCTTGGACGGATCGCCGCCGGTTACGGAGTCGAGCTCCTGGGCGTCCTTCTTCGTTCCGAGCGTAACTGCCGCGAACGACTGGGTCTCGCCGCGCGAGAACACGGCCGAACCGTGAAGACGCGGAAGAAGACCGACCTGGGCCGAGAGCGGACGAAGCTCGAACTGACCACGGCCGTCGATACGCTTGCCGTGCTCGAGGACGTTCCTGCGGACCGTCTCGATCTCAAGCGCGTCGAAGAGATGGACGAAGCCGACGGCATCGATCTCGGGCCACTTCTCGGAAACCTTCTTTAGGAGATCTTCCTTAATCGCGGAAACCTTACCCTGACGCTCAAGCTTACCCTTGATGAGAAGAGCCTCGGCGAGAGCGGCGCCGCCCTCCTGACGGATGAAGTCCATCTTGTCCTGGGGCTGGGGAATATCCTTGATGTCCTTATCGGGAAGACCGAGCGAACGGCGCATCTCGATCTGGAGATCGATGATCTTCTCGACTTCCTCGTGGGCGCGCTTCAAAGCGGCGATGAAATCCTCGTCGCTGATTTCGCTCGCGGAGCCCTCCATCATAAGGAACTTACCGCGAAGACCGGCGTAAAGAAGATCGATATCGCTCTTTGCCTTCTGGTCGTGGGTCGGGTTAATCACCCACTCGCCGTCGACACGGCCGATGCGCACACAACCGATAGGGCCCATGAAGGGAATCTCGGAGATATGGAGCGCGGCGGAAGCGGCGTTCACGGCGAGGAAGTCGCCCTCGCGCGTTCCGTCGGTCTGAATCAGAGTCGAGTTTACCTGGACGTCGTTGTAATATCCGTCGGGGAAGAGAGGACGGATGGGGCGGTCGCACATGCGAGCGGTGAGAATCTCCTTGCTCGTCGGACGTGCTTCACGCTTGAAGAAGCCGCCCGGGAACTTACCCGCGGCGTAGAACTTCTCGCGATACTCACACTGCAGCGGGAAGAAATCGATACCTTCGCGCGGCGTGTCAGTATTCGTGACCGCCGTGAAGACGGTCGTATCACCGTAGGACACGGTGACGGCTCCGGCGGCCTGCTGCGCCAGAAGCCCGGTCTCGATCACGAGGTCCGTCCCCGCGATGTTGACCTTGAACTGTTTTGTACCTTGCATTGTTTTTTCTTTTTACTGTTTGTCAATCGTCTGACGGCGCCTGTTAGCGGCGGAGGCCGAGGCGCTTGATGAGCTCCTTGTAGCTCTCTTCGTTCTCGCGCTTGAGATAGTCGAGAAGGTTGCGGCGGTTCTGAACCTTGCGGAGAAGGCCGTGACGCGAGCTGTGATCCTTCTTGTTGGCCTTGAGATGCTCCGTGAGCGCTTCGATCTGCTTGGTGAGAACGGCGACCTGAACTTCGCAGGATCCCGTGTCACGGTCGTGGCGCTGATATTCGTTACGGATGGCGGCTTTGTCGAGCTTCATTGTTTTTATCTTTCTTTTGGCGTTCGCGAAGTTTCTTTAACTTCTTGAACTTCCGCGACCGGGAAGCGTAAAACCCCGCCAAAAGCCCGACATCGGGCACAAGCACCTTCTAATATGAAGAGCCCGCGGCAGGGATAACCTCCTGAGACAGTCGCAGGTTTGGCGCATATTATATCAAATAAGCGCAAATAAGCGCAATCCCAAAACTTCGCTGGAATATAACCATCTTCCCCCATTTGCCTTTATTATTACTGTTGTACAGAAAATTGCCTAGCGGAGATGTTTTACCGGCCACGTTTCTTGCGCAAAGTAATGACGGTGATTTCGCTGTCGTTGAAAAGCCTGACGGGAAATCCCGCCCACTGTCCGGATCCCGACGAAACGTAAACCGCGGAGCCGTCCTCTTTTCGGTAAAGGCCTTTGACGAAACCCTTGTTCGCTCTGGAGACAAGCCAGCTCAACCCCGGCATCACGCCGCCGTGGGTATGGCCGGAAAGCTGAAGATCGGCGCTGTACTTGTAACCGTCGCCGTGAATCTTAGAGTAATCCGGCGCGGGGCGATGCTGAAGAAGAATCCTGAATTCGCCGTTCGTGGCGACCTCGAAAACTCTTGCGGGATCAGGCTTCAGATCGTGCACCCTTTCACACACCGGGTCATTCACTCCGCCGATCGCCAGATCTGACCGCGGAAATACGCATCTGTTATCAAGGATTCTCAAGCCCCACTTGGCGAAAGTCATTCGCCAATTAAGGGAGTCGAAGTAATATTCGTGATTGCCTGTTGAAAAATAAACGCCGTCTTCCGCCTTTAACTTTCTGATAGGCTCGAGGTCCTTCTGCCTTTTCGCGCTGTAACCGTCGGACAGATCTCCCGTGACGCAGATCAGATCCGGCTTGGCCGCGTTTGCGAGCTCGACGATTTTTTCCGTTCTCCAGCGCCGCGAGGCGGAACTTGCGTGAATGTCGGATATATGTACGATTCTGTAACCGTCGAGGCCTTCAGGCAGATTTTCATATTCGATTAAGACCTCATTCACATCGGGAGCCTTATACCCGTTGTAAACGCCGATCGCCGCGACTGTCCACGCCAGCACGGGAAGAGCGACAACCCATCCCATACGCCACCGGCCAGAAGGATAGCGCCTGGAAACGAAAAATCTGACGGGCAGCGCCAAAAGCGTAAACGCGAGCAGTATACACATCCCCGAATAGGCCCAGTTCCAGAACCATATAACCTTCTCGGGCAATTCCGGCGCAAACGCGTTGCCTCCTAACGCTTCGAAGCAGACGAACTTGGATGCGCAGAAAAGAAACACCATCGTCCAGATCGCCTGACCGCGCGTCCGGATTTTGCCCGCAAGAACAAATGCGGGCATTAAAAGTCCGGCGAAAACGAACGGAAGTATCGTGAACAGCGTTTTAAACATGAGTTAAAAATCAGAATTTCAATTTATCGCCTGACTTGTCGAGTTTAACGCGAATGCGGGATTTCGCCTTGCCTGCAAGCACCATATCGGCAAGAGGATCTTCAAGATATTCCTGAACGATTCTCCTTAACGGTCTCGCTCCGAGAGCGCTGTCGTAGCCCTTCTCGACAAGGAAGTCGGACGCCTTTGAATCGAGCGAAAGCGAAATATGAGCATCCTTAAGGCGCTCGCACAACTTCGCAACTTCAAGATCGAGAATCTTGATAAGATCGTTCTTCTCAAGTTTTTTGAAGACGACCGTTTCATCGAAACGGTTAAGAAGCTCTGGGCGGAAAGTCTTTTTCGCTTCATCAATAAGCTTCTCTTTAAGGACGTCATAATTATTCTCGCTCGTCTGAGTCGCGAAACCGAGCGAATGGCCTTCACGCGCGAAATCGAATCCGAGATTCGCCGTACAGATTATGATCGTATTTCTAAAGTCGATTACGCGGCCCTGTCCGTCGGTCAATCGTCCGTCGTCGAGAATCTGCAAAAGCATATTGCAGACATCGCCGTTCGCCTTCTCAAATTCGTCGAAAAGAACGACGGAATAAGGTCTGCGGCGAACCTTCTCGGTAAGTTGTCCGCCCTCATCGTATCCGACATATCCGGGAGGCGCACCGACGAGACGCGACGAGGAATACTTCTCCTGAAATTCGCTCATATCGAGCGTGATCAGAGCCTTGTCATCGCCGTAAACCTTCTCCGCGAGCATCTTGGCCAGATGGGTTTTACCGACGCCTGTCGGACCTAAGAAAAGGAAACTTCCGATAGGTCTTTTAGGATCAGAGAGAAACGCGCGCGAACGTCTCAGCGCGCGCGAAATCGCATTTATCGCGCTTTCCTGGCCGACAACGACCGAACCGAGAGACTTCTCCATTCCGAGCAGCTTTTCGGCAGTCGTCGCGTTCATCTTTTCAACGGGCACGCCGCTCATTGAAGAGACCGTTTCCGCCAGATCATTCTCGGAAACTTCAAGAACTTCCTCTGAATGGGTTTCGCGCCATTTCGCAAGCGCCATTGCAAACTCGGCCGACGCCTCCTTTATCGCATCGCGATAGTTAGCCGCCGTATCAAAATCGCCTTCCTTGACGGCGATATCCTTCTTGCCGCGCAACGTATCGATTCTCTCCTGACGCTCGACGAGACTCTTAGGTCTCGCGCTCGCCGCCGAGCGCAATCTCGCGCCGGTCTCATCGATCGCGTCGATAGCCTTGTCGGGGAGCTGCCGCGAAGGCATATAACGCGCCGTAAGCTCTACGGCGGCTCTTAAAGCCTCGTCAGAAAATCTGACGCCGTGATGCTCTTCATACTTGGATGCGATGCCCTTTAAAATATCAATCGTATCGGCAACCGTCGGCTCGTCGACCTGGACGGGCTGGAAGCGGCGCTCTAGCGCGGCGTCCTTCTCAATCGACTTGTGATACTCCTTGAGTGTCGTCGCGCCGACGCACTGCAGTTCTCCGCGGGCGAGAGCGGGCTTTAAAATGTTCGCCGCATCCATCGCGCCCTCCGAACCGCCTGCGCCGACCATCGTATGTATCTCGTCGAGAAAGAGAATTATATCGCCGCTCCGGGACGTCTCGTCGATGATCTTTTTAAGACGCTCCTCGAACTGTCCGCGATACTGCGTACCTGCGACGACCCGCGCCATATCGAGCGCTATAACGCGCTTCGACTGCATCTTCTCGGGAACTTCGCCGCGGTGGATCGCCTGCGCGAGACCTTCTACGACGGCGGTCTTGCCGACGCCGGCCTCGCCGATCAGGACGGCGTTGTTTTTGGATCTGCGCGAAAGAATCTGGATTATCCGCTTAAGCTCCTTCGCGCGGCCGATTACGGGGTCGAGTTTGTTGAGCCTCGCAAGCTCCGTCAAATCGCGGCCGAACGCGTTGACGGTCGGAGTCTTGACCTGCTTGCGCTTCGGCTCGTGCGAAATCTCCTCGTCCTCTTCGCCTGCCCCTTCACCTTCACCTTCGCCTTCACCTTCACCTTCGCCTTTACCCAATCCCCCCTGCGTTCCCGCCGCCATGAAATTATCGAGCGTGACGCCGGCGTTGAAAAGAAGCTGAGCTGCGGCGTTCTCGCCCTCGCGAAGCATCGCGGCGACAAGATTGACCGTATCGACGGCGTTACCCTTTCCCGCGAGCATTTCGGCAATCTGGAGAACCTTGCGCGTTCTCGCCGTGAGCGGCAAAGCGCCTCGCTGAAGAAGCGCGTCCGAAGGCGAAGCGATCATCGTCTTCATCGACTCGGAAAGCTCGTCCAGTTTAAGATCGAGTTTCTCAAATCTCGCACATGCCTGACATTTCGGAATCGCCAGAATCGAAAGCAGGATATGCTCGCATCCGACATGATCGTGGCCCAACTGCCTCGCGCAGCTCTGGGACGCGTTGAGCGCATCAAGCGCGTTTTTGGAAAACATCACATTCACAGAAATCTACCCTCCGCGCTATCGTTAATCACGACGTCTTCAAAACGGTTATTCATATCATCGGCGCGCGCGGCGTCGATCTTGTCGCGCTGACGCTGATCCAGCGTATCTTCCTTGTTGTAAATATCGATAGAGGCTATCAGAGACTCTACGCCTCTCAAAGTTATTCCGTCCAGCATCTTTTCCATCGCCGCGAGTCTGAGGGGTGAAAGAAGATCGAACAGCTCTCCCGACGAAAGAAGCCGTGCATTCTTCAAAATCGCCAGCGTGCGGCAGAGCGAATCGCCGAAAACGCGCGGCATTTCCTCAAAAAGCCTGATTCGGGCGTTGAGCTCCTGCGCGATGATTTCATCGCGCACCCGCTCGGCGCGCTCGGCGTTGCCGGAATACTTGAGCTTATAAACGTGGCCGGCTTCGTTCACGCCGTCAATCTGGTAACCGGCAAGATCCATATCAAGCGCATGAAGAGCGCGGCGGACGGACTCGATTTCACCGATCAGAAAAAGACCTTCAAGCTGAAGCCCCTCGGCTACACACAAGCGCTTATCAACGCCCTTCAATGAAAGACTGATCATCTCAGGCGTTTTTTCCTTCATTGCCTTCGCGGCCTTGTCGATACCGGAGACTACCCCGCTCATGGCGTTCATAATCGCCTCAATAATCTGAGGCGGCGGCTCATCGCCCCCGATCTGAGTAACAGACATTGAGACGCCCGGCGGAAGCGAAGGCATCTTACGGGTGCGCTGGCTCTTTTTCTGACGACGCAGTCTCTCCGCCTTGGCGCAATCGCGACAGACGTACAATTCATCTTCGACGCCGTCGCGCATTATCTGAATCGCGCTCTCGGCATCCTTCTCATGACACATTTCACATTTCATCGCCGTAAATTATACCATATTTCAGATGAAATTCATCCCGCAGACGATAAAATACACGTGATTCGGTCAGTTCTCCTCGCAGTTATAATCTTTCTTTTCAAGAAAAAATACGAAGCCCGCGACAGGCAAGTCACGGGCTTCGCATTAGTTAATTAATGCTAGATATTACTCAGCTGGGGGAATATCCGTTACGACAACTCTAAAGAACGCCGCATCAAGCATCTTACCATCGATTGTAGGCTTAGCGATCGTCAAGTTAAGAGTCTCGCCTTCAGCCTTAGCTGGAACAGAGACACTGATAGGAGTCGCCTTTTGAGCACATGATACTACATCACTATAAACATTAACACTATACCAAAGTCCAGCCTTAGTATTAGTTATGCCAAGAGTAAGTGTTGTTTCATTAACTACAATAGCATCACCCTTATTAGGCATAGTCTCATTAATTACCGGTGTAACTTCGGGCTTCAACTCAATCTTAATTACGCCATTATCAACACTTACAGCGTAATAATCCGCGAAAGCATTAAGATCGAGCTCACCTTCAACTACATCACCATCATCAGCAGTTGTTACATTAGTAATCTTACCTGTAGTTTCATCAACCTCAACCTCAACACCACCAACGGTAGGCGTTGTATTAAGGACATAGCGGAATACCACGATACCCGAGCCGCCGTTACCGCCTTTATAATTCGTTCCCCTGTCGGTACGGCCAGCGCCGCCGCCGCCACCGCCCTGATTAGGCAGTCCGCTACCGCCGTTGCTGGTAGCCGTGGCATTACCGTCACCGGCGCCTTCGCCGCCTTTGCCGCCAGTTGCGGTAATTACAGCGCCACCGCCGCCAGACCCGTAAACAGCACGCGAGCCGGTAATGAACGATTCTAAACCAGGACCTCCGTTCGCTGGATCGCCGGAAGTGCTATCGCCCATACCCATTGCACCGCCACCGCCGCCGCCGGCATAATTACCAGTACTGGAACCGCCATTATGACCCATAGCAACATAATAATTTACACCCACAGCGCTCCCTTGAGTAGCTGCAGCTACAGCGCCAGCATTACCATTAGAACTACGTCCGCCGGCTGTAGAACCACCCGCAGATCCCGCCTTGACGGTCGAATAATCCGCAACATTTTCTAAGCCGCCAGATCCGCCACCGCCGAAAGCCGTTACGATTTGACCTGCATCGGTAGAGAAAACACTGTTTCCGCCAGGAGCAGATGCGCCATAGAGAGTACCGTATTTTGTAGCACCGGTTCCGCCTGCGCCTCCGGCACCGACGGTTACTGTTACAGATGCGTTCTTGGCGAACGAAACAAGACCCGTAACGACACCGCCGCCGCCCCCGCCGCCGCCGCCGGAATAAGCATCATTCGTATACGTATCAGCACCGCCGCCCCCGCCGCCGCCGACTACGAGAAACTCAACTTTCTCGAGTTTCGCAGGAGCGGTCCAATTGATCTGAGAGGTATGATTCGTGAATACGACAGCGACCTCATTACCGTTTCTGCCAAGCCCCGTTACGGTGTAGCCCCACGCTGAAGTCTCAACACCGGCAATATACCAGTCAAATACTTTCGACTTATTCTGATCGCCATCGCTCCAGACATATCCATCACCGATCGTTACCTTAACGGTCTTCTTGCCAGGATTAATCAGGTCTGCTGCAAGTTCTTCTACATTGTAGGCATACGTATCAACAAGACCAGAGGTCAATTCGGAACCAGTATACGCCTTGGAAGAAATCTTAGGAAGAATATCTTTTTCGGGATCAATAGTAATCTCACCATCAAAATACTTGAAGCGCAGGATTACAATACCAGAACCGCCGTTGCCGCCGTTATTGCCTAAGCTGCCGCCGCCGCCGCCAGCACCTTGATTAGGCTTGGCGGATGTACCAGCCGCCTTAGCGATACCATATCCTGCACTTGGATCAGCCTCAGAGACTGCACCGCTGCCGCTATCGCGACCAATACCGCCGCCGCCGCCGGCTCCGTAAACAAGGTTCACGTCAGTTATGAAGGAGATAAAACCGGCACCGCCTTTACCACCGGCAGTAGAACCCTTAGCCACGACACCGGCACCAGCAGCACCGCCGCCGCCGCCGCCACATGAATAACCAGAGCCGGACGTATAGCTTACGCCGCCCTTATTACGCATCAATTCAGTTGCATAAATATTATCTACCGCACCGCTGCCAACATATGTTACAGCTAAAAGTGCCGTATCGGCGGAATTCTTAGTACCGCCAGAGTTGGAGCCACCGTTAGCAACCGCAGCCGTATCATAGCCGCCGGCGCCACCACCGCCAAAGGCGGTTATGTAATCAACACCGCCAACCGCGAACGAAGTGTTACCGCCATTCGTAGCCTTGCCGGTAGTGGCAGTCGTGGATGTTCCGCCAGTACCGCCCTCGCCGCCTTTACCGACGATAACAGAGAGAATGTCACCTATTGAAAGCGACTTAATGTAACCGGTAACAACAGCACCGCCTCCGCCGCCGGCACCACCTTGCTGAGTATCAAAAGTACCACCGTTGACAGCGCCGCCGCCACCGCCGCCGCCGCCGACAGCGATAAACTGAACGTCAGAAAGATTTGCAGGAGCTTTCCATGTCGCTGCAGCGTTTTCATTAGTAAAGACGACAATCGTCTGATCAGCAAACTCACCAAGTCCGGTCTTAATATAACCCCATTCAGGCTTAATCTCGAGCTTAGGCTCTTCAGGCTCCTCGGGCTCCTCAGGCGTCGGAGGTTCAGGATCGGCCGCCTTTTCAATCGTGAACGTGAGAGTTTCGGTTAAACCGAGAGCATTCTCAGTTTCAGCGACGGTAAAGGTAATCTCATAAGTACCGGCCTCGGTCGGGAGCGAGCCCGTATACTCAAGCGCCGCACCATCCTTCTTGAGAGAGATGGCTACGCTGCCGTAGTCAGCTTCGCCGACTGTGAGCGTCGCGGTTTCGCCCTCGGTCCACGAAGTCGCCGAAATCGCAGGGGCGGTCTTCCAGCTGTTGGCAACCTTGGCGATCGTCCAGTTAATCGTAACGGCACCGATCGTACCGTCGGCCCACCCGAAACCTTCGTTAGGCGTAATGGTCGCCGTGTAAGAACCGGCGTTAGTCGCCTTAGCCGTACCGGTTACGGTGTAATTCTCGCCCTCGACGACGACAACCTTCTCGGCGCCATCGTAAGTAAAGCTCGTTACATCTACCGTAGGCTTAGCGACATAACCAAAGCTGATATCAGTATCGCGCTCACCCTCGATGTACTTAAGTTCGATGAGCTTTTGCTTAAGGAAGTAGGCGATAACCTGATAACCCTTCTCGTTCGGGTGGACGGATTCGTTCATAAGACCTGTCGTCTTGGTATTCCAAGTTGTCGCGTCAGCCTGAGCCTGAGTCATAATGCCGAGCTTGACGGCCGTCTTAAGACCGTAAAGCTCCATCAGCTTATAAAGGTTAAGGTGATGCTCGCCGAACTCTGCGGCAAACGCCGATTCGATTTCATCGGAGCGCTGATTTATCGAAAGCGTCGAGACTACAACATAACGACCCGACGGAATCTTAGCTACCGTATCAGAAATCATCGATATATAAGTCGTATGATCCTTAGCATTATTCTCCGGCCAATACTTCTTACCCATTTCGTCGTTAGTACCCGTAAAGATTACCGAAATCGCGTCGTTATAGACGAGAGCCGTATCGGGCGTAAACGGAGTACCGGCGGGAATCTCGACGGAGGAACCGTCAGCGCTTATACGGGCCCATTCCTGATCGGGAGCGTAGTCGGCGGTTTTTGCGCCGTCATAAAATTCCGGATGCGCCGTCTTACCGTAAACCCGAACGCGCTTATCGCCCAACCAGCCCGTCATCGAGCTCGCGCTGCCGGCCGGATTCGGACGAGTCTCAATCGCAGGCAGAGCGGGCATCTGAGCTCCGGCGAAATAGTTCGTCTGAACGTTGGGATATTCAATGTCTCTGACATACTGCAAACCGCCGTTGATACCGTATGGGTTCGCTACCGTAAAAACAAGATTGGTCGGCGCCCATACCGTCGAACCGCTCGCGGGGAGCATCAACGTATTTCGGGTGACGACATCTACACCGCCGGCCCAAGCGAGAATCGTATCGCTCCACTGCTGAGGCTTGGCCTGAGCGATGACATTGTACTTGGTGTCGATCATACCGGCGAGATAATACGGATAATTGGCCTTGATATTCTCACCTTTTAAGCGGCCGTCGAAATAGTTGCCGCGATCGTCGATCGTAATTTTCGCCGCGCCGTCACCGTAAGTGATGGAGTCTCCGTAGCAGACAATCGTATTCTCCGCGCTGAAATCGGCGGGGAGTACCCAGAAGTCGATTTCGTAAACTAAAGGCTCAACGCCGTCTGCACTCGCTGTCGCGCGGAAGGTATAAGTTCCGGGCGCGAGCGCGGCAATGTCGGCAGCCGTGTAGTTAACCGTAACCGTTCTATTCTCGCACGTGCCGTTGAATACGGTTATCGACGTGCCGGCATTGAAAATATTCGTCGAAAGCGAGGGCATTTCGCTCCAATCAGAAGCGGGAGTTGGAGGAACTTCAGGCGTTTCGCCCTCTTCTTCAAGCGAGAAGCGAAGTACGACGATACCAGAGCCGCCGTTACCGCCCTTAGAACCACGACCGCCGCCCCGCCGCCGCCGCCGCGGTTAGCGAGACCTGAAAGACCATCTTACCTGGGCATAGGACTTCCGTCACCGGCACCATCACCACCGAAGCCGCCA
>JAFXEU010000088.1 GCA_017520845.1 Kiritimatiellia bacterium
GCGCGTGATTCGTACCCAAGCGGCGAAAAAGAAAGGCCGCAAAATCGATGTCGACCCGGCTTTTCCGCCGGAAATCCGCGGCGTATCCGACGCGGATTTAGCGAGCACCAGCGCCGAATCGCCCCCGGCTCGAAGGCCTTGCGTGCATCAATTCAAAAAAGTGGGATAAGGGTGTTGAACGCTTGAATTTGGTCGCTTGAAAATGAAAAAATATGATATAATTAAACTCGACATTTAAGCAACTCGAGGAAGCTAATTATGTTCAACAACAAAATTTACCACAAAATTGACGCACTCTCCGGCTCCATCGCCACACTCCGCGCCGAAGGCGTCAAGTATAACGAAATCGCCGAAATCGAATCGCGCGCGGGCACTTCGCTCGCTCAGGTAATCAAACTCGACGGACCTAATGTCACCCTCCAGATTTTCGCAGGCGCAAGAGGCGTCGACACCGCCGCCAAAGTCCGCTTCCTCGGCGAGACGATGAAGGTCCCCTTCTCCGACGCGCTCCTCGGCCGCGCATTCACCGGCAGCGGCGTTCCCCGCGACGGCGGTCCTGAAATCACCGACGACCCTTCGCCGATCGGTCAGCCTTCGGTAAATCCCGCAAAGCGCGTCATGCCCCACGAAATGGTGCGCACGAACATTCCGATGATTGACCTTTTCAACTCGCTCGTCAAATCCCAGAAGCTTCCGATTTTCGCGAAAGCGGGCGAACCGTACAACGACCTTCTCGCCCGTATCGCCCTTCAGGCCGACTCCGACGTCATCGTCATCGGCGGAATGGGCCTTAAATACGACGAGTACCTCAAATTCCGCGACACGCTGGATAAGTCAGGCGCTTTGGCCAAGACCGTCATGTTCGTCCATACCGCCGCGGATCCGACGGTCGAATGCATGCTCGTTCCCGACGTTTCACTCGCCGTCGCCGAAAAGTTCGCGCTTAAAGGCAAGGACGTTCTCGTTCTTCTTACCGATATGACGTCCTTCGCCGACGCGATGAAGGAAATCGCCATCACGATGGAGCAGATCCCTTCGAACCGCGGCTATCCTGGCGACCTCTACTCCCAGCTCGCCACGCGCTACGAAAAGGCGGTCGACTTCGACGGCGCGGGCTCGATCACCGTTCTCGCCGTGACGACCATGCCCGGAGACGACGTGACCCACCCCGTTCCCGACAACACGGGCTACATCACCGAGGGCCAGTTCTACTTAAGGAACGGCCGCATCGAACCGTTCGGCTCGCTCTCGCGTCTTAAGCAGCAGGTCAACAAATCGACGCGCGAAGACCACCGCACCATCATGGACGCGATGATCAAGCTCTACGCCCAATACAAGGAAACGCTCGAAAAGCAGTCGATGGGCTTCAGAATGTCGTCGTGGGACAACAAGCTTTTGAAGTACGGAGCGGACTTCGAAAAAGGAATGATGGATCTGTCGGTCAACATTCCGCTCGAAGAGGCGCTCGACCTCGGCTGGAAGATTCTCGCGGACAATTTCGACAAGGGCGAGGTCGGTATTCCCACAAAACTTTCCGACAAATTCTGGCCAAAAAAATAACACAAAAGAGCGCGGGTTTTTGGTATAATTTCCTATATGGAAAACAATGACAAAAACTCGACTCGAAACCCGGCGAAATCCGCGTCTAAAAGTCCCGCGCGCTCCTGGATTCTTATTGCGCTTGTAGGGCTTGTTGTTTATTCTTTCTACAAGATGAAAAACAGGGGCGAGGAGCCTCTTGAACTGACTCAGGCTGAACTCAACTGCGCTATAGACGAAGGACGCGTCAACGGATCCTTGGAACGCGTCGTGAACCGTGACGACGGGGTAACGTATCTTACCGGCGAAATTCGCGTCGTCGAGGCGACGAATAAAAAAAATGAGGCCGCTTCCGCCGATACGGCGGCCAAAAGCGACGCAAATCCATCGGACGGCGCCAACGCTGAACAGAACGTCGAAAAGCCGGCCCGACCCGAGATAAAAATAACCGACAGGAAATTTCGCGTAAATCTCGTTTTCGGGGAAAACGAGGATTTAATGAACCATCTTGCCCAAAAAGGCATTAAAGTTACCGTTAAAAACGAGTCGAGCGCCATTTCACCGTTCATATTAAATACACTTTTCTTCATAGGAATGCTCTTCCTGTTCTACTGGTTTATGGGCCGTAAGATGGGCGGCTCAAGCGGTCCGTTCGGAATGGGGAAATCCCGCGCTAAAATGCTCAACGGGAAGGAAGACACGCGAAAGGTGACGTTCGACAATGTCGCCGGCATCGACGAGGCGAAAGAGGAAGTCCAGGAAATCGTGGAATTTCTCAAAGAGCCCTCCGCTTTCAAGAAATTGGGAGGACGCATCCCCAAGGGAATACTTCTCGTAGGACCGCCCGGTACGGGCAAGACCCTTCTCGCGCGCGCCATCGCGGGCGAGGCCCAGGTACCCTTCTTCGCGATTTCCGGAAGCGATTTCGAAGAAATGTTCGTCGGTGTCGGAGCCTCGCGTATGCGCGACATGTTCGCCGAGGCGAAAAAACGCTCGCCTTGCATCGTCTTCATCGATGAGATCGATTCCATCGGCATGAAGCGCAGCGGCGCCGGAGCCCTCACGGGCAGCCACTCGTACGAACAGACGCTCAACACCATGCTCGTTGAGATGGACGGGTTCGACCCCAATGAAGGCGTAATCGTAATCGCCGCCACAAACCGCCCCGACACGCTCGACTCCGCCCTGCTGCGTCCCGGACGTTTCGACCGCCAGGTTCTCATCGATCTTCCGACCCTTAAAGGCCGCGAAGAAATTCTCAGGCTTCACGGCGAAAAGATCACATTCTCCGCCGACGCCGATTTGAAGCGCGTCGCCCGCGGAACACCCGGCTTCTCCGGAGCCGATCTCGCCAACCTTCTCAACGAAGCGGCGCTTTTGGCGGTCAGAAAGAAACTCGAAGGCGTCGACATGGCGACGCTCGACGAGGCGCGAGACAAAATCCTTTGGGGGCGCGAGCGCAAATCGGCCGGCTACTCGAAAAAAGATCGCGAAATTACGGCCTGGCACGAATCCGGCCACGCCGTTCTCCAACTTCTGCTTGAGCACACCGACCCTCTTCATAAAGTTACGATCATACCCCGCGGGCGAGCGCTCGGCGCAACGATGTCGCTGCCCGAGAAGGATATTCTCAACAGAACGAAGTCGCACTTCATCGACGAGCTCTCTGTCATGTGCGGCGGACGCATCGCCGAAAAAATGTTCACCGGCGAAATTTCGACCGGAGCCGCGCAGGATATCGCCATGGCGACGGACACCGCGAGAAAAATGGTCTGCAGCTACGGCATGAGCGATAAATTCGGCTTCCAGTCGTTCCGCGAGCAGAACGCTTTCTCCGCCGCCGAACTCCCGCCTGCGTTCAGCGAGGAAACATCACGCGAGATCGACGCCGAAGTCGCAAAACTCATCAACGACGCTTACGCGAAGGCCGAATCTCTTCTCGCCGATAATCGCGACAAACTTGAAAAGCTCGCCACGGCCCTTCTTGAAACGGAAACGATGGACGGTCGGGACGTTGAGACTCTTCTCGGCATTAAAAAAAATGTCGAGTCTGAAGAGGAAGAACCTTCTTTAGAAAAAGACGAAGCCAAAACTGAAACCAAAGAAGCGGAAACTCCGTAAATGGAATTCATTTCACCGATAATACAGATCATCATTCTGTGGTTCTCGATTTACGCGATACTTAAACGCGCAAAAGGTTCGCGTTTCGGTCAGGCGCTGATGGGCGTAGGAATTTTAGTTACAATTCTTGCACTGTTCACGTATTTGCTCAACTTCACGGTTCTGGCCGCACTGATCAAATACCTTCTTATATACTTCGCGATTTCCTCCGTTGTAATTTTCCAGCCTGAAATCCGCCGGTTCCTGGCAACGATCGGCGCACTTGGAAATTTCGACAGACAATCGCAATCGTACGACAACGACAAGCTCACTCCGGAATCGTTCACCGAAATCATCAAGGAGCTTTCCATAAAGAAAATGGGCGCGCTTTTCGCTTTTGAACGCGGCATATCTCTGCGCGGCTACGAAGAAACCGGAGTCAGACTTGATGCCGTCATCTCGCCGGAATTGATTGTTACGATTTTCACGCCTCCCCTTCCGCTTCACGACGGCGGAGCGATCATACGTAACGGACGACTTGCCAGCGCTCACTGTCTCTTTCCCGTTTCGCACAATTCCGCTCTCGCGCGCAACGGAATGCGGCACCGGGCAATGGTCGGAATATCCGAAGAAACCGACGCCGTTTCAATAATGGTCTCCGAAGAAACCGGCAATATCTGCGTAGCCTACAAGGGAAAACTCGTGACGTTCAAACAGGATTGCGACCCGGCTATAATCATGCGTTGGGTCAGGAAAGCCATTCCCGATGACTCATCGGAGTCTAATTTCTTTCCTAAACAAATCAAATCGCTTAAGAAGTTTTGGAACAATATTTTACAAGGAATTGAAAAATGAAGAAAAAGCGATTCCAACTGTCCAAACTGGGGAATTTAGTAAAACAGATAACAACTAAAAATGTTTGGCTTAAGATTCTCTCGCTCATTCTGGCCATAGCGACCTATATCGCATTATACGACAATACGGTTAAAAATACGGAAAAAAACGAAAACGCGGATATAATATCGAATTTTCCCTTTTCCATAAACAACAACAGGCGCCCTGCAGACGAATCGATCCGGCGCGAACCGAAGCGGAACGAACTTTCCAAATCAAAAAAAGAAGCGGAAACTCTTAAATGAAAGACGATACCAACACCACGAAACCCCTCGGAAGAGAAAAGAAGTCTTTCATCGGATGGCTGTTTTTCCCGATTTCCCTTTTCCCTCTGGCGGCGCTGCTGACGTACAACCCTTACGCCATAGAACAGATTCAGAATCCGCCGGAAATCTCAACAAACTGGATCGGACCGATCGGCGACCTTTTTGCATACCACGGATACGATCTGCTGGGTCTTGCGATATGGGTTATACCGTTGTACTGCATTCTGACGGGCTGCAGATCGGCTTCCGGAGAACCGTTAAAAATGAACATCCGGATTCTCTGGAGGCTTATACTCCTGACGACGTTGGCCTGCCTGATGGAAATTTTCGCCACCGAGCTTCATGTTGCCGGCATCGAAGAACTGAGAGTCAAAATCAACACCAGCAATTCAGGAGGACTGATCGGTTTTCTCTTCGGCAGAAAAATGCTCATCCCTCTGATCGGGCCTGTCGGATCCACGATCCTGCTTCTCATTCTGTTCACCGTCTCGCTTTTAGGAGAAATCGGCTTCGGAAAACTTCTTAAATTCTTCCGATCGATTTTCCGATGGGCAATCGGAAAATCCGATGAATTCGACCCCGGCGATACTGAGCCCGGAACTCCGGAATATAACGAGGCTCACGCGCTTTTTGAAAAAGCGAAGTTGGCCCGCGAAGAAGCGCAGCGCCAAAAAGAAGAGGAAAAACGCAGAATACGCGAAGAAAAGGAAGAGGAAAAAAGGCGCAGAGAAGAGGAAAAGCGCATTAAGGATGAAGAACGCAGAAAAGCTGAAGAAGAACGTGCCGCCGCGCGTAGAAGACTCAATGAACAGTCTTACGACGATCCATTTGTCCGAAACGGGCACCTGCCGAGGAAATATGAAAAACCGGCTCCCCAGAAACAGGCCTTGCCCGCCGTGACAGCGCAGCAGCAGAACAAGCCTGAGGGCTCTAACGGAAACGGCAACAGCCCCTACATTCTTCCGACAGCGTCCCTTTTGGCCCCGTTGAAAAAGTCCGAGGCCGATCACAGCGACGTCGCGGGAATGAGCCAGAAACTGATCGACACTTTAAAGCTTTTCGGGCTGAACACGACCCTGGCATACACCGTCCAGGGTCCCGTCGTGACCAAGTACGCCATTTCTCCGGAACCGGGAACCCGTCCTGAAAAGTTCACCGCGCTTCAGGCGACGCTAATGATGGCGCTTAAAGCTAAATCTCTCAGAATCGAGGCTCCAATTCCGGGCGAAGACAAAATAGGCATCGAGGTTCCCAATTTAAAACCCGCGGGGATTTCTTTCCGGGAAATATTCGAATCTGACGAATGGAAAAATTCAAAGGCGGAACTGCCTCTTCTCTTCGGCAAAAGAGCCGACGGAAAGGAACTTGTCGCGGATCTCGCGTCTATGCCGCACATGCTCGTCGCGGGTGCGACGGGCCAGGGTAAATCCGTCTGTCTCAACTCGCTTATCTGCGGTCTTTTGATGACGCGTACGCCGGAGCAGTTGAAATTAATCATGGTAGACCCCAAGTCGGTTGAGTTCACGCCTTACTCCTCAATCCCGCACCTCCTCGTTCCCGTCATCACCGACAATAAAAAGGTTGTATTCTCCCTGCATTGGGCCGTCGCGGAAATGGAAAAACGTCTCAAAATGTTCGCGCGCGCCCGCGTCAGAAATATCTACGACTTCAATCACCGCAAAACTTTGACCCAAACAGACATGTTCGGAAATGATTCGGAAATCAATTCCGATATGCCGAAAACGGTTCCGTACATCGTAATCATCATCGATGAAGCCGCCGATCTTATCGGCCAGTGCGGAAAAGAAGTCAATCCCGACATTCAGCGCATAACCCAGAAGGCCCGTGCTGCCGGCATTCATATAATCCTCGCGACACAGCGTCCCGATGCGAAAATCATCACGGGAACGATCAAAGCGAACATCCCGGGCCGCGTGGCGTTCAAGACTTCCCAGGCTATCGACTCGCGCACGATTCTTGACGAATCCGGAGCCGAAAACCTGATCGGCCGCGGCGATATGCTCTTCAGAGGCAAGGACGGCCTGCTCATCCGCGCCCAGGGAGCATGGATATCCGACGGCGAGATAATGAACATAACGGAATTCATCGAGCAGCATTCCTCCACGCAATTTGATGAAACGTTCGCCAGTAAACTGAGCCGCGTGAAGGAAGCCGCCATCGAAGACCCGTTCGCAAGCAACGAAGACGATCCCGACAACAAACCGGCCCCGGCGGAGGACAAGGCCACAAGACGTGAACTCGTAAAGGCCGCCGCGAACGCGGACGACTTCAAGAAAGCCGTTGAATGCGTAATCAACACGAAACGCGCTTCGGTATCACACTTCCAGCGACAGATGGGATGGGGCTACAATCATGCCGCGAAAATCCTTGATATGCTCACCGATCGCGGAATCGTAAGTCCGCCTCAAGGCATGGGTCCCAGGCAGATCGTCATGGACGAAGATCAGCTTATAAAAATACTCAACGGCGAAGACATCGCCAACGAAACGTCGGGAGATGGCGGAGGATCCGCAGACGCTTCAGAAAACAACGGAGATGATTTCACGGAGGAACAACTATGATAGAATTCGGAAAAACCTTGCGCGCACATCGTGAAGCGAAGGGACTGACGACAAGCGAGGTCGCGCAGAAAACCCACATACTCGTTCAGCAGGTTGAAGCGCTGGAGAAGGAAGACTTTTCAAAAATCGCCGCACCGATCTACGGACGCGGATTCGTGAAACTTTATTGCGAGGCGGTCGGCATTGCCGATTACAAACCCCTTGTCGACGAATTCATGGATATATATTCGGGAAACAAGCCTCCGACGATAAGAATGAAAACCGTCGCATCCGCCGACAATGGTCCCTCCATTGAAGAGTCGTCCCCTTCTCCCGACGACTTCAGCGCTTTTTCAATGTCCGAAGAAATCAAGTCCGAGGATACGGAGCAGGTCGCCGCTGAACCTGAAAATGAAGAAAATACTCAATCAGATGAGATTTCTCAGACTCCGGAATCGTTCGATGATTTCCTGACGAAGCCGGAGACGGACGAAACTAAAACGGAGACAGAGTCAATAAAGCCGGAGACCGAGGAACCGCCACCTCCTCCGCCTGACAATCTTTTCGATTTTGCGTTAGCGACGGAAAATGCTCAACAGGCCAAAGCGAAAACCGATGAAAACGCTACGTCGAGAGTATTCGATTTTTCACAGGAAATGCAAACTCGGTCGGCTTCCGGAAGAACTCAGGGGCCGTCTCGATACTCGACCCCCAAGCCGTTGGAATTCGAAAAGAAAAAACGCTTTGACATTCCGCCCATAGTGTGGCGTATCGGTGTTTTAGCGGCAGTTGCCGTTTTCATCCTGTGGCTGATCATCGCGGGCATTTCGGCGCTTTACCGGGCCGCCGTCACTACGGACGAGTCAGCGGACACAACAGAGACCGCAAGCGAAACACAACCCGCGACATCCGGAGAAAAAACGTCTTCATCGGGTTCTTCAGGAAGAACTCCCATGAAACTTCAGCCACTCTATATGAATTTCAACGACTGATAAAAATCAGAGGTAAACGATTATGAACAATGATGACGGATTCACAAGCTTCTGCTGCAAATCATGCTCGACCGAGATCGAAGCGTCCTTGGACATGATAGGCGAAGAAACGGAATGCCCCGCATGCGGCGCTAAAATCATAATTCCAGACAACAGCGAACCCGACGGCGTAATGCGTTTCGGACCCGACGACACGTCCTTGGCCAACGAACAGGCGATCAAGAGCAAAACGATCCGTATAGAGCTTTCGGATATATAAGCGAACGCCATGAGCGCCGCAAAAAGAAAACGGAAAAACAAATTCGGTTCGCTCGTCTTCTGGCGCAGGGCGGCGCGGCGCGCGGCGGTCTGTCTTACTTTAATATCCCTGCTTTTCTGTCTGACGGCGAATTGGTTCGTCAGACATCCGCTCGAATGGATTGACGCGAAATACGATTCGCTTCCCGACTTTCTCGTATCAGGTCTCGTCTGCATCGGCGAACCGTTCGCCGACATAACCGATTCCTGGGGAATTACCGGCAGCGACGCCGTCTGCGAGATCGCCGACACGTCGCATATCGGAGGGAGAATCTTCTTTGCCGGTCCGCCGGTCAAAAAAAGTCCGAAAGCTCCTGACGATATAATCATCTCCGAAAAGGGTGAATTCACAATCGGTTACAGCAACAGGCTCAGGCACCCTGTCTGGTGCGCGTACCGCATTCCCGAGGAGGCGAAATTCCCGATTGCAAAACGCCCGGGATTCAAAAAGGACAAAGCGTTCAAATCAAGTCCTAAAGCCGCCGATTACGCAAAGACCGGATACGACCGCGGTCACATGGCGCCCAATTATGCGATAATGTCCCGTTTCGGCGAGGAAGCCCAGCGCAAAACATTTTTAATGTCCAATGTCGTTCCGCAGACGCCGGAACTCAACAGAGGCATCTGGAGAGAAATCGAACATCGCTCGGCAGACCTGTTCACCTCGAAATGGGGCAACGTCTGGGTCATCGTCGGAGCGATATCCGAAGGATGTGAAACCCTCAGCGGAACGGATATCGACGTGCCGACCGCGTTTTACCAGATAATAGCCGTTAAGTCAGATTCAGACATCCGCGCGGTGGCGTTTCTCTGCAATCAGGAAGTTCCGTGGAAAACCTGGCCCAGACATCATATCGTAAGCATTGACGAGCTAGAAGAGAGGACAGGATTTGACTTCTTCTCCGAACTGGACGACCCGATCGAGGAAGAACTCGAATCCCAGACCCCGACAAGGCTCCCCCCGACCGGGTTCATAAACGCCTTTAAATCTTTAAAAATCCATTTCAAGGATTTTTAACGGCGCTAACCGCTAACAGCTGATCACTCGTACCTCAGGCAGTCGATCGGATGGAGTTTTGAAGCGCGATAAGCGGGATAAAACCCGAAAAACATACCGACGAACGACGAGAAGAAAAACGCGCCGAAAGTCGAATGCATCTGAATCAGAATCGGCCAGCCCTTCCACCATCCTATAAAATGCGCTCCGCCGACGCCGAGAGCGACGCCGAAAGCGCCTCCGATCGTCGATAGAACCACCGCCTCCAAAAGAAACTGAGCGAGAATATTCGTCGGGGTAGCGCCTATCGCCATTCGCAATCCGATTTCCTTTATTCGCTCCGTCACGGATACGAGCATGATGTTCATGATTCCGATACCGCCCACAAGAAGCGAAATCGCCGCGACGGCTGTCAGAAGAACGGTCATAAGCCCTGAAACGGATCCGATCGTGTTCATGATTTCCGTCGTATCGCGCATTTCAAAGTCGTCGTCCTGATAATCGGCAAGATTGTGACGCTGTCTCAAAAGCGCCGTTATCTCGCGTTTCGCTTCGTCGAGATCGTCCATCGTATGAAGCGAAATGTTCATCATATTGATGTTATCGAACTTGGAGCGCTGCAGGTAACGCTGCACGCTCGTATATGGAGCCATGATTACATCGTCCTGATCCTGCCCCCAATTGTTCGCGCCCTTCGAATTGAGAACGCCGACGATCGTGAACGTCATGTTGTTAAGACGGATGATTTTACCCACAGGATCTTCATCGTCGCCGAAGAGATTCGCTTTTACCGTAGTTCCGATCACACAGACGCGCGAATAAAGCTCGGTCTCCTCCTCGGTAAAGAACCGACCTTCACCCATGCTCCAGTTGCTGATCAGAAGAACGTCGGGAGATACGCCCTGAATGTTGCTGGACCAGTTTTTCGACGCGTACATCATCTGAACCGTCGCTCGGACGGACGGGCTGACCCCTTGAACAAGATGGGCGAGCTCGGTCTTGACGGCCATGGCGTCGGCGGCGGTCATCGTCTGGCCCTGGCCTCGTCCGGAAGATACGGAACCGGCGCGGCGGCGCTCAGGGAAAACCATCACGAGATTGTTGCCCATCGAGGATATCTGCTTGACCATCATCGTCTGAGCGCCCTGCCCGATCGCCATGACGGCTATAACGGCGGCGATGCCGACGATGATACCGATACATGTCAGAACGGAGCGCGTTTTGTTGCGCATGATAGCCCGTAGGGCCACCTTGAATATCATCGGGAAATTCATGACAGAGCCTCCTTGACCAGTTTTGAGACCTCCGCCTGCGTCTTGCGCACGCCTCCGTCCTCCAGGTCGTCGCGCATAACCTTTCCGTCGCGCATGACGATATGACGCTTGGCGTAGGCGGCGATATCATCCTCATGGGTAACCATCACGATCGTTATCCCCTCGTTGGAAAGTTCCGTGAAAAGGTTCATGATCTCGACTGAACTTTTCGTATCGAGGTTGCCCGTCGGCTCATCGGCGAAAAGAACGGGTGGATTGTTCATAAGTGCGCGCGCAATCGCGACACGCTGCTGCTGGCCGCCCGAAAGCTGGCTCGGCGTATGATATTCGCGTCCCTTCAGCCCGACGCGTTCCAGAAGCATTTTAGCCCTTTTATGGCGCTCACGGACCGAAAGACGCCCCATATACAGATCAGGAAGCTCGACATTCTCGATCGCGGTCGTACGCGGCAGGAGATTGAAGTTCTGAAAGACGAAACCGAGTTTTCTGTTGCGGATATGCGCAAGCTCACTCGCCGAGCGTTCCGCGACCTGGGTTCCGTCAAGAAGATAAGACCCCTTCGTTGGCACGTCAAGGCACCCGAGGATATTGAGCATTGTCGACTTTCCGGAGCCGGAGGAGCCCATGATCGCGACGAACTCCCCCTCGTCGATTGAAAGCGACACGCCGTCCAACGCATGCACCGGCTCGTCGCCGATGGCGTAAATCTTGTACATGTCGCGTATTTCGATAAGATGATTCATTATTTTTTCGGCTCCGGAGCGGTACCCTTGTTTTTATTGCGCTGCATCCGCTTAGGCATGAACGGATTCGTCTCCTCGCCCTTGCCTTTGGCCTGGGTTTTCGTCTCGTAACCGACGACCACCTCGCGGTCTATAAGCTTCTCGGCGTCATCGACCACGATCTGAGTGAATGAATTGTCGCTAACACCCTCGGTAACCAGCATATATTCCAGGGGAGCATCCTTTGACGCCGGTTTGAACCAGAGTTTCCTGCCGCGCGGAATTTCACCCCCGATGCGTTCAAGATCCTCCTGCTTTGGTCTGAAGCGGAACGCCGCCGAGGGGACGGAAACGACATTCTCGGCGCGCGCCGTCTCGATCGACAGCGTAGCCGTCATCCCGGGGAAAAGCATTTCATCGGGATTATCCGCCTCGATGATGACCGGAAACGTAACGACATTGTTGGTCGTGGTCGCCGCCTTGCGGATCTGCTTTACGCGGCCCGTGAAACGACGGCGGTAGGCGTCGGCGGTGAACGTCACGCTCTGTCCGATTTTGATATTGCCTATATCCGCTTCGGGTATCGTCGCTTCAACCCAGACGGTCTTCAAATCCTCGGCGATCGTAAGTACGGGAACGGCGTTCATCGACGAAACGACCGTTTCGCCCTCGTCGACCTTTCGGTCGATCACTATTCCGTCGACCGGCGAAACGATCGTGCAGAACTCGAGGTCTGCCTTGGCCTTTTCGGCCGAAGCGCGCGACTGCTCGACCGACGCCTCAGCACTTGCAAGGCTCGCTTTGGCGCTGTCGAGATTGGACTCGGATTTCGCGAGAGCCTCTGTCGCCGTATCCAACTCAACCAAAGGACCTGCTCCGCTCTCGTAAAGGGCCTTCTTTCGTTCATACGTTTTTTTCGCGAGAACAAGCTCGGCCTCCGCGGACCTCAACGAGGCCTTCCTGTTAAGGACGTTCGCCTCGTTCACATGCAGCTGAGCGAGCGCGATTTTGTAGGACGCGTCGTAAACGCGGGGATCAATCAAAGCGACGACCTGCCCGTTGGTAACGGCGGAGTTGTAATCGACGAACAATTTTATGATCTTGCCGTTCACCTGCGCACCGACGGGAATTCCGTTGGAACTGTTGCGCGGAGTTATCGTTCCCGTGGCTCTGACCGTACGGACGATGTCGGACTTGACGACCTTTACGGTACGGTAGGTAAACTCTTCTTTTTCTCCGGAGGACGTCCAAACGTAAATTCCGTATCCGGCGCCTGCAAGAACCGCCGAGATTATGATCCACTTAAGACATTTTTTCATTTTCTTTTCTCCGTGATATTGACTTCGTTATAGATCGGAGTAGCCCCGATTAACTCAAAAATCGCCGCCTCGGCCATCTGACCGCGATAGAAGCTTTTAACCCTGTTGCCCACAGCTTCGGTATAATACGAAACGGCGTCGGTAAATTCGATTCGGGAAACCTCCTCGACTTCATATTGGGATTTGACCGTCTCCAGATTCTCTCTGGCCTGAACCAGACTCTCGCGGGCAGTATTCTCGGCTTTGCGGGCGTTGTCGCGTTCGGCTATCGCGACCTCAAGATTGCGTGAAAGCAGCAACTGAGCTGATTCAAGATCGTTTTGGGCGATTTTCAGCGCAACCGTCGCACGCTCGACGGCGGTGGATTTACCCCAACCGGTAAAGAGCGACTGCGCTCCGCTTAAGCCCCAGCGCCACAGCCACAGGGGATCTGTCCAATTCAGGGAAAGATTGGCTGAAATGTTCGGTTTGAGATCGGCAATGGAATAATCAACGTCCGCCGACGCCGCCCGCAGGCGCGCACGCGCGACCTTCAACGAGGGAGAGCGGACCTTGGCCTGAGCGAAAACCTCGTCGATAGTGTTTGTAGTATCATTAAATCCCCGCATTACGCGATCAAGCCCGCCTATCGGGCCTCCGAAAACCGTGCGATAATCGCCGACCTCGTCGCCGATTCCGAGATAAGCGACGAGATTTACGCCTGCGACCGCTACGTCGTTGGAGGCGGCCACAACCGCTTCGTGGGCACGGGCAAGATCAAGTTTCGCGCGAAGAACGTCAAGATTCTGACCGTATCCATGCTCAAAGCGGGCTTGCGCCTGCGACAGATGGGCGGCATATTGATTGATGTTCGAAACGGCAACTTCAAGAAGCGCCTCGTTTTGAAGCAGCGTAAAATAAGCGTCGGATACCTCGTTGAAAACCTTATACCCCGTCTGGACAAGTTCAAGCTCGGCGGCGATCACATTCTCCGCCGCCGCACGTCTGCGGGCGTCATTGCGCCCGAAATCCCAGAGAAGAACATTCAACGACACGGAGCCTGAAAGATCGCCGCGCGAAGTTGAAGTGTCAAAGTCGTCGAAATGTTCAGCCGAAGAAGACTCGGAATAACCTAAAGACAAATCTGCATTAACGGCGTTCCAAGGTGTTCTGGACGCCAGCGGCGCATCCGCCGCGATTGATTTCAAGCGCAGCCTCGCATCCTTTACGGCAAGCGCCGCCGAAACCATCGCCGGACGGTTCGTCATGGCGTAATCGACCAGAAACTTAAGCGATGTCGAAGGAAGCTTTACGGACCTGCCGGTTTTCCCGTCGCTTTCCGAGAGAAAACGCTCACTCATCGAGAGTTCGGCTTCCTTCTGCTGGCGACGCGCCTCGTCAACGACTTCACATCCCGTCAATGCGGCAAACGCCGCCAATGACAGCAATTGGATTTTCCTTATTTTGGATATTATCATTGTGATATTATACCTACCTCCAGGTAGGTATGTCAATAGCGCGGTTGCATGGAATATCATTTCTGCCAATCATACCACGTTTTATGGTATAATATGCACTAATAATTATACATCCTTTACAGGGTCTAAACATGTTCTATCCTAAATTGCCACATGATGTAAATTCACCCGTCCATCCCGTATCCGCGATGGACTTCATGCCCGTCGAACAGCTCCGCCGGCTCCAGCTGCACCGCCTTCAATGGACCGTTAAATACGCTTACGAAAGAGTTCCGCTTTTCCGCAAACGCTGCGACGAAAAAGGCGTCCGCCCCGAGCACATAAAAACGCTCGCCGACATAAAACTCCTGCCCTTCTCGATGAAGACGGATCTGCGCGACGAGTATCCGATGGGTCTCCGCGCCGCAGACATGGACGAAATCGTCCGCTTCCACTGCTCGAGCGGAACTACCGGAAAGCCAATCTGCATCCCCAACACGCTTGACGACATAGCCGTATGGCAGAACGGAGCGATGCGGTGTCTGGCGATGTACGGCATCCGCGCGGGGGACGTTCTTCAGGTGAGCTACGGCTACGGACTTTTCACCGGCGGGCTCGGCCTTCATTACGGCGGCGAGGGGATGGGCTGCGCCGTCCTTCCCACTTCGGGCGGTAACACCGAGCGCCAGGTTATGCTTATGCGCGATTTGGGCGTAACCGCCATCGCCTGCACTCCAAGCTACTTCCTCCGCATAATCGACGAGGCGAAGCGTCAGGGCGTCGACTTCCGCCGCGACACGAAGCTCAGGCACGGCATCTTCGGCGCCGAGCCGTGGACGAAGGAAATGCGCGAAGTCATCGAGCGCGAAACGGGCATCGTAGCCCACGACATCTACGGCCTTACCGAAATCGCGGGCCCGGGCGTCGCCGGCGACTGCGACGAGCATAACGGCCTTCACATCTGGGAGGACCACTTCTACCCCGAAATCATCGATCCCGATACTCTTGAGCCGCTTCCGGACGGCGAAGTGGGCGAACTCGTCTTCACGACGATCACGCGCCGCGGAACTCCGATGATACGCTACCGTACGCGCGATCTGACGCGTCTTCGCACAGAGAAATGCCCTTGCGGGCGCACGATGCGCGTGATGGAGCGTATCTCGGCGCGTTCTGACGATATGCTTATCATCCACGGCGTCAACGTCTTTCCCGGTCAGATCGAGGCTGGTCTTCTTCGTGTGCCGGAAGTCGCTCCCCACTACCAGATCGTTCTCAGCTCGTCCGATACGCTCGACATCTTCGAAATCAAGGTCGAGGTTACCCAGGAGGCCTTCTCAGACAATATCGCCCATCTCGAAAATCTCAAGCGCAGAGTCCTCGAGGCGGTCAAATCGATCATCGGCCTTACGCCGCGCATCATTCTCGTCGGCCCGGGAACGCTTCCACGCAGCGAGGGCAAAATCAGGCGCGTAATCGACAACAGGAGGAAGTAAAATGACGGTAAAACAGATCAGCATTTTTCTCGAGAACAAACCCGGCAGACTCGCGAGAATCTGCAAGACTCTCGCCGACGCGGGGATAAACATCGCGACTCTTTCGCTCGCCGACACGGCCGATTTCGGCATCGTCCGCATGATCGTCGACGATCACGTCCGCGGATGCGAAATCCTCCGCGACGCAGGCTTCGCAGTCAGCGAGACGGAGGTCGTAATGGTTACCGTACCCGACAGCCCCGGCGGAATGGCTGCCCTGACCGAAAAGCTCGACCGCGCGGGAGCGGACATCGAATACTCCTACGCGTACGCCCTCGGGCAGGGCGAAAAGGCGATTCTCGTCTTCCGCTTCAAGGACAACGAAAAGGCAATCGCCGCGCTGAAACGGGATTAATATCCGATGAAAGATTTTTTCAACGGCGTAAGACGTCATATCGGCAAGCTCGACGCTGAAAAGCTGCGCGAGCAGTACGAGCGTCTTTCCGACGAGCTCGTCGCTCTCGACACGCTGTTTGAAACGATCTCAATCGGCATTATCTTTCTCGATGAGCGCGGCAATATCGTAAAATCCAATCCGGCCGCGCGCGAACTCCTCGGCATCGACATAAAAGACGCCATGGAATCTCTCGCCATACCGCTCGGAAAATCGACGAAGCGCGACATCGACATTTCCTACCCTCGCGAAAGGACGCTCGAGATCAAGAGCGTTCCCGTAGAGTCTGGAACCTTAGTCTATATCGACGACGTGACCGCCGAGCGCCAGCGCACCGAAGAGGAGCTGCGCGTCGGCGCGACACGCGCCGTGAGAGATCTCGCCGCGGGCGTCGCCCATGAAATCGGCAACCCGCTCAACGCCCTTTCGCTCAACCTGCAGCTTCTTAAGCGTTCAACGGGCGAAAACGGCGAAATCGACGAATGTCTCAATCAGGTCGAGCGCCTCTCGGGAATCATCCAAGGATTTCTGCAGGCCCTACGCCCCTCGAAGCCGAATCTCTCTCGCGGAACCATAGCCGATCCAATTAAGAGCTGCCTGGCGACGATGAAAAACCTCTTCGAAGAGCGCGGGATTCTCGTTTCGCTCGACCTCGTCGGCGCCATCCCGTCCGTCGCGCTCGACAAAGCCCAGATGGAACAGGTCTTTTTCAACCTCCTTAAAAACGCGCTTGAGGCCGTAAAGGACGGAGGCTCGATCGACATCGACATTTCAAGCGACGACAACGACGTCATAACGACGATCCGCGACAACGGGCTCGGGATGAACCCCGAGCAGGTCACCCACCTCTTCGAGCCCTACAAGACGTCCAAAGAGCACGGCACCGGACTCGGACTTATGATAACGGCCCGTATCGTGCGCGATCACGGCGGAACGATAGCCGTCGAATCCCAGCTCGGCGAGGGGACGACGTTCACGGTCCGCCTGCCGCGGATCGAACGCAGAATCAGAGCGCTGAAAGGATGATTATGCTGAAACGGAAGATTCTTATAGTCGATGACGAAAAACCGACCCGTGAGGTTATGGCGAAGATACTTTCGGCCTCTTACGAATGCCTGCTCGCGCCCGACGCCGAACTTGCGCTTAAAACCCTCGCCGAAAACCCCGACGTCGCGCTTCTCATCACCGACTATAAAATGCCGGGCAAAAACGGCGTGGAACTTATTAAAACGGCGAAGGAAAAAGATCCGTCGATCGCCTGCATTCTCGTGACGGCGTTCGGCGAAATAGAGCTCGCCGTAGCCGCGATGAAAGACGGCGCCGACGATTTTCTAACCAAGCCCATCACCGACATCGCCCAGATGGAGCAGCGCGTGGCGAAGGCCATAGAGAAAAACGCCCTTTTGAGAAAAGTCGAAGAGCTGCAGCATGAGATAGACGCTCGCAAGGGAATCGACACGTTCACGGGCGATTCGCCCGCGATGGAAAAAATCTACAAACTGATCCGCCAGAGCGCAAAGGCGAACGCGAGCGTTCTTATCGAAGGTCCGTCGGGCACCGGCAAGGAACTCGTGGCGAAAGCCCTTCACGATCTTTCTCCCCGCGCGAACGGTCCTTTCGTAGCCGTTGAATGCGCGGCGCTTTCTCCGACGCTCATCGAATCGGAACTCTTCGGCCACGAAAAAGGCGCGTTCACCGGAGCCGACAAACTGAAAATCGGAAAATTCGAAGCGGCGTCGGGAGGCACGCTCTTCCTCGACGAAATAACGGAAATCGATCTTGCGACCCAGGTCAAACTCCTGAGAGTTCTTGAATCGCGCACATTGCAGAGAGTCGGCGGCAACAGCGACGTCAAGGTCGACTTCAGGCTCGTCGCCGCGACGAACCGCGATCTCGCCGCTTACGTGCGCGAAGGTAAATTCCGCGAGGATCTCTACTACCGGCTCAACGTCATCGACATCCGTCTTCCGGCGCTTAAAGACCGCCCCGGAGACATCGCGCTTCTCGTTTCCCGCTTCACGAAGGAATTCGCGAAAAAGAACGACGTCGAGATTAAGGGAATCGATCCTGCGGCGCTTAAAGCTCTCGAGGCTTATTCATGGCCGGGCAACGTGCGCCAATTGAGAAACGTAATCGAAAGAATGGTCGTGCTGGTCGACGGGTCGCGTCTGACGATGGCGGACATTCCGGCAGAAATCACGGACGACGCGGCCGTCGCGCCGAGCGCCCCCGCCCCCATCGCTTCGTCTCCCGCGGCCGCGGACGCTCCGGCCGCCGCACCGGCATCGGGTTCCCTGGCCGCTACGGAAAAAAGCGTCATTTTAAAGACTTTGGAGGAATGCGGCTTCAACAAGACGAGAGCCGCCGAAAAACTCGGGATTTCACGACGCACCCTTCACAGAAAACTGAACGAATGGAGCATAGACAAATGACCGCATCATCATTGGTTCTCGCGATATCCTTTCTGCCGTTCTTCGAGGCGAAGAATACGGTTGTAAACAATATAGTAAATCCGTCGCCGTCGTACGAGGCAAAGGAAATCGACTGCAAAAAGCCGGACCTCCTCACGCGCGAGAAATGTCCCGCGTGCAAAGCGTCCGGAATTATCGTTCTTGAAGAGCAGAACTTCGGACAGTTCAACTCCTATCGTCTCGAAAGGCCCAAAAAGATCAGGCAAAAATGCCCGTTCTGCAACGGTCGGCGCTACATAGAGGCTTTCTACAATCCGACGGAGCTGAAGCTTCTGGTGGCCCGCGAAAGACTTAAATTCGAATCCGATCATCAGGCCAAGGGGGAGGTCCCCGTCGGAGAGGCGTTCATCCCCAAAGACGCTTACGACAAACTTGACCGCAAAACGGTCAAACTCCTCAAGGAGGCGTACGGAGAGCCTTGCAGATCGTGCCATTGGCTGGGAATCACGCCTTGCAGGGAATGTGACGGAAACGGCTACGTCAACTGTCCGAACAGCGACTGCAAAGGCGGATGGTCGGTGACAAAAACGGAATCCTCATACACGAAAACGTCTTCCGGAGGCGGATTATCCGGCGGGAGCTACAACCGCTCCGGATCATCACGTAGAGTCACCAGAAAAAAAACGAACGTCAACGTCCAACCATGTCCGGAATGTCTAGGCGTAAGCAAGATAATATGTCCCGACTGCAACGGTAAACGCGCCCTCCCGTGCAAAAAATGCAACGCTCTCGGCACAAAATAAGAGTAACTGCGATGATCAACAATCCCATACAGATTCAGCTGCCGGACATCCGTCTAATCAACAAGATAGACGAAGGAGGCATGTCCAGCATTTGGAAGGCCATGGATTTGAGCCGCAATGAAATCGTGGCGGTAAAAATCCTCAACAAAGAATTCACCGCCAACGAGCAGGATCTTGAACAATTCAAGGCCGAGCAGAAGACAATGGCCGAAATCGACCATCCAGGCATAGTAAAAAGCTACGAACTGAGAAAGACGGACTCTTTCTGGTATTATGTGATGGAGTATGTCGACGGGTACAATTTCGGCGCCCTGCTGCAGCGCAAACAGCATCTTATCGAGGTCGACTGTCTCCTGATATGCCAATCCGTAGCCCTGGCGCTCGACTATGCGTGGAACAACCACGGCGTCGTCCACTGCGACATAAAACCCGACAATATAATGGTCAATTCCGACGGCGAAATAAAACTGACGGATCTCGGGCTTTGCTATACGTACCGATTCCTTAAAGACGGCCGACAGGACATCCCCGATCATGTAATGGGAACTCCGTCGTACATCTCGCCCGAACAGGTATACGGCGACGTGGAGCTTGACTGCCGCGCCGACATATACTCGCTCGGAGCCACGCTCTACCACCTTGCCACGGGCAGAATGCTTTTCCCGAAGATGACTTCGGACGAAATGATGAAAGCCCATTGCGACGAGCTTTCACAATCCAAGGATCCGCGAGTCTACCGCCCCGATCTTACGGAAGGTTTCTGCCAGATGCTGGAAGCGATGCTTGTCAAGGACCGCAACGGCCGCGTGCCGTCGTGGAGCGACGTCTACGCCATGAGCAGGGATGTCGAGCGCGGCATAAAATTCAAGCCGCGCCTGACGGGCTTTATCTCATCTATGAAGCTCGGCCTGTGAAAAGATTTCTGGACATCTTCCTCGTAATCGCGACAATGCCCCTTTGGCTTTGTCTCTACGCCATTACCGCATTGGCCGTAGCGATATCTATGGGTCGCCCGATACATTTCATCCGCGAGAGGGCCGGCAGGAACGGCAAAAAGTTTAATTTCATGAAATTCCGTTCAATGCGAGGAGGCGAAGGCTCCGATGCCGAAAGAACGACGCGCTTCGGAAGATTTCTCCGCTCGACTTCCCTTGACGAACTGCCCCAGCTCTGGCACGTACTCTCCGGGAAGATGTCGCTCGTGGGACCGCGCCCTCTGCCCGCGAAATATCTGGAGCGCTACTCCCCTTTTCAGGCGAGACGCCATGAGGTGAGACCCGGCATTACCGGCTGGGCGCAGATCAACGGACGCAACGCGATATCCTGGGAGAAGAAATTCGAACTCGACGTCTGGTACGTCGACAATCAATCGCTTTTACTCGACGCTAAAATAATATTCCTCACATTCGCCAAAGTTTTCAAACGCAGCGGAATAAACAGTTCGGCGACAGAAACGATGCCCGAATTCACCGGCTCCGGAAAAGACTCGTGAAAATAAACCGTTCCATCCTTCCTTCGGGCCGTATCGGGCTCGCCGTTTCAGGCGGATCCGACTCGGTCGCACTCGCATTCCTTTTGACAAAGGGAGGAAAAAAGAAGAACGCGGCGAAAAGATTCGTGATTCTTCACGTAGATCACGGTCTTCGCAAAGAATCGAAAGAGGAATACAGATTCGTCAAGAACCTCGCCTCACGCCTCGGAATCCCGTTCAAAGGCCGCCACGCCAAGGTCGTACGCGAAAAAGGCGAATCTCTCGAAATGGCGGCGCGGCGTATCAGACTCGCATTCTTTGAGCAGCAGACGCGACTACTCGGTCTTGATGCGATTGCCACCGGACATCACATGGACGACGTCGCCGAAACATTTCTCATGCGCATTAAGAGAGCCTCCGGGGCGGAAGGTCTCTCCGGAATAAAGGAGAAAAGCCGTGTCGGCGACATCCGTTTCGTAAGGCCTCTTCTCGGATGTCGGGATAAAGAACTTAAAGACTACCTCGTAAGATTCGGCGAAGAATGGCGCGAGGACGCGTCAAACGACGACACCTCCATAGAACGCAACAAAATCCGCCATGAGGTAATTCCGTTTCTGGAAAAGACTCTCGACCCTAAACTTGTACCCCACATCTTCAAAATCACGAAAAATCTCGCCGAAAAGATCATCTCAATATTATGATATAATGTACAGTATGAACATCAAAATTCTATCAGCAATCGCCGCATCGGCTTTCCTTATCGGATGCGCGGCTCCAGACTGCCGCAACCGGAAAACATTCACCTTGAACGACTTTAAGTCGAATGAATACAAGGTAGTTCTGCCGAAGAACGCCTCAACCTGCCGCATCAGCGTAGAATACACGGCGAAAAAGAAGTTCTCTTTCACGGCAAAGCCGTCGCACAACGCGTTTGTCGGACTTTCCCGCATATCGTTCCCGGCTTCCGAAACGCTCCGCAAAGAATCACGGGATTTTAAAGTCGTTTCTCCCGATTACGGTGACTTGATGCTGATATTGAACAATCCTGAAGATTGCGACATTAAAACCCTGTCCGTCGAACCTGTTCCTGCCGAGAAATATGCGCCGTCGACGATTGCCGCCGATCCGCTCAGAAAAAACAACAATCGTCACATTCAGATTAAAAAGGATTACGAAAAAGCCCCTTCTTCGCCGATCATCCTTTTCGGAGATTCTCTTACCGACAACTGGCGCGGCAAGCGTTTCGAATACATGGCGAAAAACTTTACCGTCATCAACGCCGGTATTTGCGGCGACAAGGTAGAGCATCTGCTGTGGCGCATTCTCGACATGCATCAGATACTCTCCGAAAAACAGCCCGAAGCGGCGACATTTCTCATCGGAACGAACAATTTCAGCTACCAATACAATCCCGAGGATATTGCGCTCGGAGTGAAAAATCTCATCGCGACGTTCCGCGCGATATGTCCCAACACGAAAATAATCGTTTTCGCGATTCCTCCGCGCGGCTTCGTCACGCGCCCCGACATGCTGCCTTTCACCGACGTCACGAACCCCCTCATCGAAAACGCGATCGATGAACTCAAGGCGTCAAACGAGCGCGACGTCTATTATTTCGATTTCGGAAATCTCCTCGCCGAGAAAAGAATGATAAAGAAAGAATTCTACGAAAACGACAAGCTCCACTTCTCCGACAAAGGTTATGCGGAAGTACTTACCCCCTTCATCTCCGGCGCCATAAGGCTCGTCACTTCAAAAAACCTGCCGGCCGATTACTTCCGCAAAATGACCGCGTGGGAAAGATATCTTAAGAAAAGATACATGACGTGCAGAAACAACCTCGCGCTTGAAGAGATGCTGGCATGCGAAACCCACCTGAAATCTCTCGCTCCTCACTGGATGAACGTCTTCAAGAAAATCTCGGAGGATGACAAATATATTCCTGAAATGCCGGCAGAATACCTTCGTCAGGCTCGCCAGGAAGGGTTACCGGAATTTTTAAGATAAACAACCAGCAAGAAAGCGAAAGATAAAATGAAATTCATACTCAAACTGACTGTAATAGCGGCCGTTTTCACCGTAATTCTGCCGGGTTGCACAACCGCGCCCGAAGCAAAAAAATGCGTAAAAGACGCATCGCCTCTGAAAGTATCGGTATATGTAGGCAACGGCGCTAAAGGAATCGGGTGCGTCGAATGGTGCAGACTCGTCAACGAATGCCCTCAGATGCGCCTGAAACTCGTCGACGGCAACGCGGTGGCGGCGGGCGCCCTTGAGGGCGAAGACGTCGTCGTTATGCCCGGAGGCAACAGCAAGGACGAATTCACCTCTCTCACCGAAGAAGGCGTTGAAAAATTCAAAAAGTTCATCCTCAACGGCGGAGGATTTGTCGGAACATGCGCGGGCTGCAGCATTCTTCTCAACGAAGAAGACAGAAGGCTTAAAATAGTCCCTTACAAGCGTCTCGGCAGCACGAAACTGCTTAACGGCAACTTCAAGATCACAAAGGCCGGCGCCGAAGCGCTCGGCATCGCGGAAGAACCGCGTCGAATCAGATACAGCGGCGGCCCCATCATCAAGAAAACCGAAAATGAAGTCGCAAACGCGAAATTCGAGGTGTTCGGAACATACGACTTCGAAGCGTCGACAACGGGCCGCGCCAACACCGAAATGTTCGGCGCTCCCGCGATTCTCGGCGGCACTTACGGCAAAGGCAAGGTCTTCACGACCGTCGCACACCCCGAATACTTCGAAGAGACGCTCGATATAGTCGAAGGCGCGTTCAAGTTTGTGACCGGTCGCGAAGTCAAATTCCCGCCGAGAATGAAAAAGAAAGACGCCGTCTCCGTCGGTTTTCTTACCAGCTATATATGCGGCATTGAAACGGCTGAAACCGCTCTCGCGATCGACAATGCCGAGGATATGTATTTAGTTCCCGTCGATGTGATGGCCGACTGGCGCCGCCAGCTCGATCATATAAACGTGCTCGTTCTGCCCAACGACATAATTGCCGACCCGAAACGCGGTAAAAACGTCAAGAAACTCGTCGAGAAATTCATGAGCCGCGGCGGTACGGTCATCGGATTCGGCTCTGCCGTAAAGGTTTTGCCTGAAGGTGCGATCCCCTCCGGCTCTCGCGAAGAGATCGTGAAAACGATTCGTGCGCTGTAAGCGGCGACGGAAGTGATACTACCCGGCGCGTTCCGATGCGCCGGGTATCCCCAGCGCGGCTCTGTATTTGGCAACGGTACGCCGTGCGACGGAGTACCCTTTCGCCTTGAGAAGCTCTGATATCTTATCATCCGAAAACGGCTTTGACCGATCTTCCGAACCTACGATTTCTTTAAGAGCTTCATAGACCGTATCCTTAGAAACGACACCTCCGTCGGCGGTAGCGAAACCGGAAACGAAAAAGCGCCTTAATTCAACGGTACCGCGCGGGGTAGAGACGTACTTGTCGTTCACCGTGCGCGAAACTGTAGCCGCATGAACGCCCACGGCGTCGGCGATTTCCTGCATCGTAAGAGGACGTAAACCTTTAAGCCCATGCTCGAAGAATCCGCTCTGGGCGTCGAAAATCGCCTGAGCGATATTAGTGACGGTTTCTTCGCGTTTCGCGATCGCGTCTTTCAGCTCTTTGACCGAAGCGATTTTAGCGCGGATATATTCTTTCGTTTCAGCATCGGTCGCGGGATCTTCGAGCATTTTCAGATAACGAGGTGAAATTCGTATCTCAGGTAAGCTTCTCGCGTCGACGCGGGCCTCCCATCCGTTTACGGTCTTAACCGCATGGACTTCGGGATTGACATAATTGACGCCCTTCCCGGAACGCGAATAAGCCCTTGCCGGACGCGGATCCAGCGTACGCAAGGCCGAAAGCACATCGGCATACCGTTCATGGGAAATACCGAGGGCTTTCTCGACGTTTGAGAGGCGCCCTTCCGCGACGTCCTTCAAAAGCCTGTTCTCGAGGAGTTCTCGCACCTCATCCTGATAGGGCGAGGAATCCAGTTTATCAATCTGGGCGAGAAGACATTCCTCCAAAGTCGTCGCACCGCATCCTGGAGGATCGAACGTCATTATCACACCCAGAACTTCGCGAATCTTCTCTTCGCTCTCGCCCGTAACCATCACCAGATCGGGAATCGACCCGGAAAAGTAGCCGTCGTCGTTCAACTCGCCGATCAGAATTTCAGCAAGCTGAAAATGAGCCTCGTCGATTTCCGACGTCGCGATCTGGGAAAGAAGATGCTCCTCGAGAGTCTCTTCAGTCGTCCTTGACTCGAGAAAACTCCTGCGGCGGTCCATAGCCTCGGCATCGGCTTCATAAAACGAATCGGGCGCGGAATCATCTTCAGGATAATCGTCTTCTTGGGATCTCTCCCGATCGGCGGCTTCGCGCTCCTTCTGGGAGACGGTATCCTTTTCAAGCGTGCGCTCTACATCTTCGATAACAGGGTTCGTTTCCAGTTCCCTGTTTAATTCGGCGCGCAGTTCAGGAAGACTCATCGCCAGCATGTCAAGCCCACGGAGCATCCGCGGCGCGAGAACCATGGACTGCGACTGGGTCTGCCGATGCAGGCGAGATAAGTTCTGGGGCATTACTGCTCCTCTGTAACGCGCATGATTTCCTTAACGCTGGTAACACCTCTGAAGGCCTTCGCCCAGCCGTCTTCACGGAGCGTCTTCATACCTTTGGCCAGCGAGCGGTTGCGTATCTCGGTCGCGTTTTCACGGCGAACGATAGCGCCCTCAATATCCTCGTCGACCTCCAGAACCTCGAAAAGAGCGCGGCGTCCCTTATACCCCGTACGCGAACACGCGTCGCACCCGTTCGGCTCGAAAACGGTATTCTTCTCGGGCGCGTAATTGAGCGTGTAATATTTCATATCGAGAGGGACTTCCTTCATGCAATTCGGACAGAGACGGCGGCAAAGGCGCTGACCCATGACACCGGCAACTGCCGAAGCGATCAGAAACGGCTCGACACCCATATCGATCAGACGCGGGAACGCACCGGCCGCATCGTTCGTATGCAGCGTCGAAAACACCATGTGACCCGTAAGCGACGCGTTGATCGCTATTTCAGCGGTCTCGCGGTCACGGATTTCTCCGACCATGATGATATCGGGATCCTGACGCAGAAACGCTCTCAGAGCGCGCGCGAACGTCATGCCGATATCGGCCTGCATCTGAACCTGATTTATGCCGGCCATGTGGTATTCGATCGGATCCTCGGCCGTCATGATTCTCACGTCGATCTTGTTGACCTCGTGAAGGAACGAATAAAGTGAAGTCGATTTACCGGAACCGGTAGGCCCGGTAACCAGGAATATGCCGTTAGGACGATGAATGATCTTGTCGACCACGGCGAAATCGCGATCGTTAAAGCCGAGATCGGACATCTTGACGAAACTGCCGCTCTTGGCGAGAAGACGAAGAGAAATCGATTCACCGTACGCCGCGGGCATCGTCGAAACGCGGATATCGATATCCTGCCCGGAAATCTTTATTCCGATACGACCGTCCATCGGGAGACGCTTTTCGGCGATATCGAGATTCGCCATGACCTTGATACGCGAAATGATTGCGGCTTTAAGCCTGTTGAGCTGAGGCGGAACATCAACCTTGTGGAGCATGCCGTCGATACGGTAGCGGATCCGAAGCTCCGTCTCCTGGGGCTCGATGTGAATATCGGTCGCACCCTGTCGGTCGGCTTCAACGATGATCTGGTTCACGAAACGCACGATGGACGCCTCCTCGCCCATTTCGTTCACGTCGATCTTCGTCATCGTGCCGAACTCGTCATCGACGGAATAGCGATCGTCGTCTATCATCTTTTCGATCGCGTCGGCGCCGACACCGTAATATTTCTTAACGGCCTTCTCGACATCCTCCTTCGTCGAAAGCGCCATTTTGACGGGGCAATTGGCGATAAGACGCAGAGAATCGGACGGAGTCGTATCGAACGGATCGGAAACGACGATCGTCATCGTATGTCCGTCGTAACGGTACGGCAGAACATTGTACTGATAAACCGCACTGGCTGGAATCTTCGTAAGCGCGTCCGCCGTAGGCTGATTGGTTTCAAGATCGATAATCTCAAGCCCAAGCGCAGATCCGATACCCGTCAAAACCTCTATTTCCCGATGGCCGCCGAATTTAACGGCCGCCTCGCAAAGAGTCATTCCGGGATTTTCCGCTCGTCCAGAAATGATGCGAGAAATCTGATCGTCGGAAAAAATCCCGGCGGTTCTTAAAACAATATTGGTTAAAGACGTATTTTCGGTCATAATATCAATATTTTATCAAAATCCCTTATAGCGACTCAACATCAGACCTTAAAGAATATCTTTTTGCGGTAGAAGAAATAAAGAATCAGCCAAAGAACGAGAATACTGAAGGTTCTGTCGGCTACGGGAGCCCAAAGCGGATCAATCTCGCCGATTTCCTTAATGATACCGCCGAAGAAATATTTGGTTATTCCACCAAACCAGATGAATCTCACCATCAGATAGATGGTAATCGAATTCATGCCGATTACCATAAAAGGGAAAGCCCATTTCTTCAGTCCCCACACATCAACGAGATGATAGAAAACAGCCAACATAAATGTTGAATATGCCGCAGCGGAAAGAACGAAAGATGGAGACCAGAGGCTCTTGACGATCTTATCGCCCATTACATAAATAAAGAGAGCATCAGCAGCCAGAAGACCTGCAAATCCGGCAAGAAGAACCAATGTCTTTTTCGCAGGATCAAATTTATCGGACTTCAGAAGCGAACCTGCCATCATGCCGAGAAGTGCCATCGCAACTCCGCCCATAATCGCGAAAAGCGACTCGGGATCGTAAAGCGGACGGAAGATATGGTCGGTCATAAGCGTTCTGTCGAGCCAGGAAACGATGTTATATTCCATCGCGTACGTATCACATCCGGCGGGAGCGCCGGGAGCCGCGACAAATCGCAACAATCCCCAATATCCGCAGAGCAGGACGGCGATCAATCCCCCGCGAACCCAAGCGTTTTTCAAATGATAGAAAAGAACCGCTCCTGCCGCCCAGCTGAGACCGATAAACCCGAGAACGCTCGGGATGCGGAATTGGGGCTTGAACTCTCTGAAAACTCCGTTGTATGCCATTCCCAGCGCAAAAAGAATCGCCGCGCGCTGCAATATCTTCAAATGGATCTGCAGCGGAGAGCGTCCGCGCGATACCTGTGAAGAAAGCGAAAACGGCCACGATACGCCGGCCAGAAAAAGAAAGAGCGGAAATATCGTATCATGGTGGCGCAAACCTTCCCACGGAACATGACTCATCTGCTTTATAAGTTCAAAATCCTTATTGCATCCGAACGCCTGGCAAATCATAATGATGAGTCCTGCGCCACCGATAATAAAAAACATATCGAAACCGCGAAGCGCGTCGATCGACATCAACCTGACTTTTCCGTCCTTCTTATCCATTTTATAATCCTTGATTATGCCTTAAGTTTCTTCAATACCGAAAGAAGTTTCTTCATTTCAGAGGGTGTTCCGATTGTGATGCGGAGCCTGTCGCCTGTAAGCGGCCCCGGGAAATAGCGAACGTAAATGTTACGCTCCCGCAAAGCGGCGAAGAGCTCCGACGCCGGCATCTTCGCCGGGCGCGCAAAAACAAAATTCGCCTCGCTTTGAGGAACATCCCAGCCGAGAGTCCTGAGTTCCGCCGTAAACGATTCTCGGGTATCAACCACCCTTTTCACGGTCTTCGCATGATAGGCGCGATCCTTCAAAGCCGCGAGAGCGACGGCCTGGGCTATCGCGTCGACGTTGTAGGAATCTTTAATCTTGTAGAGCGCCTCGATAAGATCGGCCGGACCCACGCAATAGCCGACTCGCAACCCCGCGAGAGAATAGCTCTTCGAAAAGGTACGCATCACGATGAGGTTTCTGTTCTTAACCGCCGTGGCGAGCGCCATGCAGTTCATCTTGGCAAAATCGGCATACGCCTCGTCGACGATTACAACGCCGTCAAACTTCTTCGCGAACGCCGATATCTTTTTCGGTGAAACGAATCCGCCGGTCGGAGCATTCGGATTGGTCCAGAGAAAAAGCGATGTGTTCTTAGGGATGTCGATTTCCGCGGCATCCGCCGGAGATCCGACCCATTTCACGTCGCGGATCGCCGCAAGAGTCTTATAAAGCGAATAACTGGGATTAAGCGAGGCAATCAGCTCGTCGTTTTCGACAAATGCGCGGGCGGCGAGTGTCAAAATCTCGTCGGACCCGTTGCCGACAAAAACATTCTCCGCCTTCGTCCCGTTGAGCGCGGCGATCTCTTCGCGGAGCGCTGTAAAAACGGGATCGGGATAGCGTCTTAATTTATCGAGGTCGAAATCCTTCAGCACCTTCGCGCACCTCGGCGAGGGAGGATACGGGTTTTCATTCGTATTGAGTTTTACGACCGATTTAGACTTCGGCTGCTCGCCGGGGGTGTAAGCTTCAAGATTTGCTGTCGCTTTTGTAATTCTCATCGTTTTATTTCTTCTCACCGTCTTCGTCAAAGACCAGTTCGGCAGTAGTGTGAATGACGTGACGTTTCATCAATATCACAAGAACGCTTTCATCGCTCCAGAAGCTCTTGAGGGATTTTACCGATTTCGCTCCGGAGCTTTTAATAATATCATCTAAAATCTTATAATTGTTTTCAAGCGTCGCGGTTTCTGAAAACAAAGAGCAGGAAACCTTATTCACCTTTTCAGGATTCCCTGATGCGATCGGAATAAGATTAAAAAGATACCATCCAGAGTTTGAAACAACCACCATGCGGCGACCGCCTACATCGCTGGTTTCAACCGTTGCACACCCCGTCAGAATTACCGCGAGAAAGAGCGCAAAAATCATTTTCATTCTGATTTATCCTTATTGGGAACCAATACGCCGCTCAACTGAATTTCCTTATACGACAGAATATACGGCAGAGGTATCGGAATGTTGGATCCGGGAATTTCGAAGAGAACAGACTCGTATGTACGATAGGAAAGTTCTTCGGCTTTAATGTTTTCGCGCGTGTCGGCATATGAAAAAAAGCGTTTTTGGACCTTGTCCATCGTCACGTCGTTCCTGAAAAAAACCCATGGCGTAATGGCTCGTTCGCTGGCGTTTCCGCACGCGACAGGAATAAAATGGAATAAGTACCAACCGTAATTCGAAACTAGGACCTGCTCCTCTCCAGTTGACTTCAAACGACCTTTCTCGATTGAAAAACAACCCGTCAAAACAACGGGAATTGCCATAATTGCGAGAAATTTTAATAAAAGATATCGTACGCTATTGCTCATTGGGTAATATTATATCTTTTACCGACATTAAACGCAAGTAGCAAATTAAAAAAGACCGCCGCTGGAGCGACGGTCTTTCTTTTATCAAGCTTAATAACGGATTAAGCTTCGACGGGGGCCTGCTCGTCAAGAATCGTGATTTTGAACTTGACGATAACGCCCTGACCGAGGTCGATGGCAGCCTCGTATTCGCCGACTTCGCGGAGCGAGTCTTCGATGGAGAGCTGGCTGCGCTCAAGCGCAACACCGCGGTTGGCCTCGATGGCGGCGAGAATGTCGGAGACGCTGACGGCGCCGTAAAGCTTCTTGCCGTCGGTCGTGGCGGCAGAAACGGTGAGCTCGAGCTTTTCGAGCTTCTTGGCGACTTCGAGAGCGGCCTTCTTCTCTTCGGCGGCGCGGGCGGCGCGCTCGGCCTCGAGCTTTTTAAGACGACGCTTGGCAGCCTCGGTGGCGACCGCGGCGAGACCCTGAGTGAAGAGGTAGTTGCGGGCGTAACCGGGGGCGACCTTGACGATCTCACCGGCCTTGCCGAGCTTCTTCACGTTATCCATGAGCATAACTTCAATAGCCATTTTCGAACTCCTTTCGATTAAGCCATGAGGCCCATGTTGCGCGCACGCTTTACACCCTGGCGGATCTGGCGCTGCTGAGCGGCGGTGACGCCGGTGATGCGAGCGGGAAGAATCTTGCCGTAATCGGTGATGTAGTAGCTGAGCGTTTCAATATCGTTGACGTCGATCTGATCCTTGGGACCGAGCGGCGGACGCTTTCTCGCGGCGAATTCTTCACCTGCAGAGCTGTTGGATTTTTTGAAAGCCATTTTGGTTTCCTCTGTATAGATTGTTATTTACGTGTATCAGAACGGGACATCATCAGGGTCGCTCTCAAGCGAATTAGGCACGATAGGCGCCTCATGACGCTGGGGACCGCCGCCGAGGCGATCACCTTGCGGGAGGAACTTGATCGTAGAGGCTCTGACTTTGAGCTTCTGGTGCTTGACACCGTCCTTTTCCCATGAATCCATCTGCAAACGACCCTCGACGAGAATCGTTCTGCCCTTTGACAAGTACTGCCCGCACAATTCGGCAAGTTTATCCCAGGCGTCGACATCGACGAACACGGGAAACTCCTGAATCTGACCGTTACGGTCTTTGCGGCGCTCGTTGACGGCAATGCCGAGACGGGCGACTTTCATGCCGCTCGAACCGGTTGCACGAACATCGGGGTCGCGCGTCAGATTACCCATCAGGATCACTTTATTGAAAGAGGCCATAACCCGTTCCGTTCTTTTTACGCTTCAACTGCGGTCGCGGCAGCCGCGGCGGCAGCGTCCTTCTTGGCCTGACGTTCGGCGCGGGCCGCACGCTCCTCGACGAGCTTGGCCTCACGGCGCTCGTCAACCGCGAGAATCTGAACGCGGAAGACTTCTTCGACGAGACGGTAGCGGGCGAGGAGTTCGGAAACCTTGGCGGGATCGAGCTCCATGCGGACCTTCACGTAAACACCGCTGTCCTTCTTGGACATCGGACGGGAAAACATGCGCTTTCCGAGAGACTCGGTCGTAAGCACGTTGCCGCCGACGCGGGCGACCTCGGCGAGAGCCTTCTCGAGATTGGCGTTCAAGGCATCATCCTTGGAGATGCCGACGAAGATATAGAGAGCGTCATACTTCTTCATTACTTCTTCTCCTCATCCTTACCCTTCTTGATCACATCGGGCGACTTGTCGCCGGCGGCGGAGGCCGCATCGGCCGGAGCCTTGACGACGGCGACGGCGAGCTCGCCGCGCGTAACGATCGTCTGCTTCTCACCGAGCTGGAGGTCACGGACGAAGAGCGTCTGATCGAGACCGAGCTGGGAGACGTCGATGAGGAACTTCTCGGCGATGTCTTCGGGGAGGCAGTCGACTTCGATCGTACGAAGAGCCTGCTGAAGAATGCCGCCGCCGATCTTGACGCCGACTGCTTCGCCGGTCAAGTAAAGCGGAACTTTAACGCGAACCTTCTCGGTGAGAGAAACTTCGCTGAAATCCACGTGAATGGGAGTACCGGCGAGAACGTCGTTCTGCATTTCACGCATAAGCGCAGGTACTTCCTTACCGTCCATGTCAAGCGTGACGAGGAGCTGCTTGCTCGCGCGGCCGCGCATTGCCATCATGAAGTCGTGGGCAGGGAGCTTGATGAGTTCCGTGCCGCCCTTCTTCATCTTCATCACCGAGCCGGGAATCATACCCGTACGGCGCAAACGGCGAACAGCACCGGTACCCTGTTCGGTACGGACAGCCGCCTTGATTTTGATCTGAGCCATTTTTTACCTTGGTTTTTCGGTTACTGTCACGTACTCTCGCGCACGCGCGCTACACTCCGCGACAAAACGCCGAATATTATACCAAATTTATCATATCTGCCGCAATAGCGAATATTCCCAGTTGCATTTGCTTTCCGTACTGACCCTAAAATCCCTCAATATCAAAAAAGGAATCAATCGGGCGAACCCGATTGATTCCTTTCATGCAGGCGTGCGGCCTGCGTTCTACGCATATCGCCGAATCCGGCTTCAGCGGTTGGTCGCGTACAAAGGACCGAAGTTCTTACAGGCGCGGTAATCCGCACCCGTCGGATCGTCGCTCGCGCCGAAGAGACCCCAGCAGTGAGGCTGGAAGACCTTGTCTTCATCGACGTTGTGCATCGCGACCGGAATACGGAGCATCGACGCGAGCGTAATGAGATCGGCGCCGATATGGCCGTAGGCGATAGCGCCGTGGTTCGCAGCCCAGGCGTTCATCACGGAGTAGACGTCCTTGAAGAATCCCTTGCCCGTAAGACGGGGAGTAAACCATGTACAGGGCCATTCGGGGTTCGTGCGGAGCATGAGAGTCTCCTGCTGCTTGTCGTCAAGCGTGGTCGACCAGCCTTCGGCGATCTGAAGAACGGGACCCTGGCCCTTGACGAGCGCAAGGCGGATCATCGTAAGCGGCATACCCTTCGGGGTGAGGAACGACGAGCTGAATCCGCCGCCGCGGAAGTATTCGACGCCCGCGGGAACCCACTTCGTCGCCTTGAGCGTTGCGTTGATATCCTTCTCGGTGACATCCCACCAGTTCTTAAATACGCTCTTGCCCTTCTCCTTCATCTCGCCCGCCGCGTCGAGACAGCAGCTGCCGGAGTTGATGAGGTGGATGATGCCGGCCTTGGCGTCCTTAGGTAGCCCCTTGCCCGTCGCGCGCTTGACGGCGGCGTCGGACCAGTAGGTGCGGACGTCGGCGAACATCGCGGCCTTGTTCGTAAGAAGCCACTGGAAAAGCATGCACACGCCGTTCAGCGCGTCGTTCTCGGTCGCGAGAATCTGAGGCATCTTCTTGCCGTTCCAGTCGAAAGAGCTGTTGCACATGACCTCGGCGACGTCGCCGTTCGGCCAGTGATCAGTCCACTGACGCTGCCCCTGGAAGCCGCCCGCGATCGCGTTGCGCCCGACGGCCTCTTCGCCGAAGCCCATCTCGGCGAGTTTCGGATTACCGGCCATCATATCGCGGATGATGATCGACATCTTCGCGATGAACTCCCAGTCGGCGTCCTTCTCGGCGCGCGTTTTCTGAATGGCCTTGGGATTGTAGTCCTTGCCCTCCTTGAGATTCTTGCGCATCCACTTGAGCGCCTTCGCGTACTCCTCCTTATCGTAGATACCCTCTTCCATGCGGCGGAGAATTTCGCACTCGTCCATATTCTCGGTGGCGAGGCCGAGGTAATCCTGCATGAAATCGACGTCGACGAAGCTGCCGGCGATACCCATCGAGGAAGTTCCGATCGAAAGATAACTCTTCCCCTTCATCATCGCGACGGCCAGGCCCGCCTTGGCGAAGCGGAGAATCTTCTCGGCGACATCGTCGGGAATCTTCGCGGATTCGTCGCGGTTCTGAACCTCATGACCGTAAATGCCATAGGCGGGCATACCGCGCTGAGCGTAACCGGCGAGCATGCAGGCGAGGTAGACGGCGCCCGGACGCTCCGTACCGTTAAAGCCCCAGACTGCCTTCGGAATCTGAGGATCGAGATCCATCGTCTCTGTACCGTAGCACCAGCAGGGCGTGACCGAGAGAGAAACGCCGACGTTGTTGTCGCGGAACTTGTTCGCGCACATCGCCGCCTCGAAACGTCCGCCGATGGTCGTATCGGCTATCACGCATTCAACGGGCGAGCCGTCGGGATACTTGAGATTGTCGGAAATGAGTTTCGCGGCGGCCTTTGCCATATCCATCGTCTGAACCTCGAGAGATTCGCGAACGCCGCGCCTGCGGCCGTCGATGATGGGACGGATGCCGATTTTCGGGAAACCGTTGTGAGTCCAAACTGTCTGAGCCATTTTTATCTCCTTTTGAGAATTTTATACTGCGGTAAGATTATATCAAAATACACTCTCCGTCACAATGCAGGATTACAACGATATCGTCTGATTGCGGAGGGCGTTCTTGAACTCGTCGAACCTGAAAGCGCGCACCGGAACCTCGCCCGGATAAAGAGTCCGGTCGGAATCAAACCGGAATCTGCCCTCGGCGATGTAATCCATCAGCTCTCTCACCCTATCGTTCGCCATATAAAGCGGCAGACGGCGCGTCCGCCCGTCATCATACGAAATAATCAATATATCGAGAGGGGAAACCTCGAGCGTCGCTGCCCCGCGAGACGATTTAACGACAACTCCCGCAGCCGTCTCTATCCGCCAGCGGGCGTTCGTCGAACGCGGGTCTGCTATGACAAGACGGGTCTTTACGGGTTTAGGCGGAACGCTCGCTCGATCAAGCCACATGGGATTGGTGATAGCGGAGATTTTTATTGTCTGCTGAGGCACCGAACGAGGATCGGCAACGCCTTCACCGAATGCCCGCGCGACAAACCAGCTGTCGCGCTCACGGCTTGGGAATTCAAATTCATAAGTCCCTTCCTTGACATTCGTCTTAACCGCACGCACCTCACCGCCGCGGCCGAGAATTTCCACGAGCGCGAGCTCGCTCTCGCCGACCGCAGGCGCGGCGTACACCGTCACGGATATCTTTCCGTTCTTCTCCTCAAGCTTCAGGAGCCGCAGATCCGGTCCCGACGACATAACGACGTTGAATGATTTTACGGCCGACTTGATTTCGTCCACGCTCGGCGCATGATCGCACGACGGGATGTAATTAAGAAGCCGCTCGTCCTTCTTTCCGATTATCCCATGGGCCGGCGAGGAATCCTGTTCCGCAAGACCCGGAACGCGATATCCCATGTCGAGAATCGCAAACCAGAGATTCTGATAATCGCGGTGATACGCGTCATAGCCCATTACCGTAAGCCCGTCCAATCCGCCGTCGGCAAAAAGCTGAACGGGCATATCGGCGGCGATATTGGTCACGAACGGTCCTTTAGGATCACCGTCTTTGGTCCACCAGCTCGTCGGATGGGCCCAGACCGCCAAAGCCCCCGCCTTGCGCTGTTCGGCGACGACCTCGCCGTAGCTGCGTCGGATATGAGCCTTCCCGGTCAGAGGATTGATATCGCACGAAGGATCGTCCAACTCGTCGTCGGTGAACGCGGTGCGCCTGTCCTGGCTGTAATCGTGCCATCCGGAAACGATCGGACTGTAACCGAGATACCAGATGTGGCCGTAGCGGTTTTTAGGCGTTTCGTTATCGAGAAAAAACGTCGTCCCTGAACATTCGTTCGAAACGGACGCAAGCATAGCGCACAAATCCGCCTTATCCACAAAATCCTCGTCCTTAAGCTCGCCCGCGTAATAACGGTGGCGGTCCTGACGCTCGCAGCGGATCATCCTCGACGCCTGGAGCGGCGTCCACGGCGAACCGATGCCGAACGCCTTTACGTCATGCCTGCGAACCCACCGGACGAGATTCGAAATCGAAGTTTCGAACGGCACGTTCCTTTTGCGGCACATGTGGGAATGCGCGGCGAAAGCGGCTCGCGGCGACGGCGCTTCGGCGAAAGCCGCAGTCAAGGATAAAAAGGCGGCAGCGATCATCAAAATCTTTTTCATGGCTTAACCCAATAACCGGGCAATGTACGGATATCTTCAGCGGGCTTGCGGTTGTATACACGCTCCGGAACCTTGTATCCTTCAGGTAAAATATAGGCTAACACAGCCGCCGACGGAAGTATCGTCTCCCAAACGGTATACTCGCTGGCGACGACGGAGTATCTCTCAATGTTCGCGTAACGCCTCCAGATCGGCCAGACGCCGATGTTGTCGAAGCCGTAAACTAGTTTCTTCGCATCCTGGTTTACGCCGAACGTCCAACGGTACGGAGTAATGCCGGCGACATATTCGCCGATGCCGTCCGCGTAACTCTGGAGGTCCAGAAACTTAACCGGATAGACGACACCGAGTCCGCTCGTGAGAGTTTCGCCTTTTGGGTTTACGCCGTTATGGAAATCGTTGGCGAGATAAACGCCCTCGAGAAAACGGTTGTCTCCGGTGCATGCGTGAGCGTAGACGAGCGTCTGGGCACGGCGCATCGGGTGGCAGTTCCCCCAGCTCATCGTGTGGACATATCCGTGGTCGCTGCGGAACCACGATGTGCGGTACGGATACGCCTCTTCCAAATTCTTAAGCATACCTTCCGCCTCGTTGATTCTGCGGCGCTTGAAATTCTTGGCGTATTTTTCGATTTCGGGAACAAGCGGCTGATCCTTAAGCGCGAACTCCATGAGCTCGTAACCGTTCCAACCCCACGACGATTTATTGGTCTCGTGATTAAGCTTATCGATACGCTTTACGATCGAATCGAAATATTCGGTCTTGCCGGTCATCGCGGAGAGATTGAGAGCCGCGGTAAGCATAAGGCGCGGTGAATAATTCTCATCCTCCTTGAATACGACGTCGACGGCGTTTTCGGGAACCCACCTGTGGCTGACGAAACTCTTCATCTTCTTTTCGATCGGCGGATGGGTTTCAGCCCAGCGCCAGGCGCGCTCAGCCCGCTCAAGAAGTTTTTTGGCTATCTTTTCCCGGCCGGCGGCGCGATACGCGCGGGCAACAAGAGCGACCGTGCCGGCGAAATCGTAGCACGAATTGTGAGTCGGCATCGAGATGAAATAAATATGGTTAGTACTGTCGCGCTCCGGCCCGTCGTATTCGCCGCCGGGGTGGCCGGTTGTTTCGATCCACGTTCCGACGCCGCCGTCGGCCTGCTGAGCCTTTATCAGATGACGCACGCCCCAAAGCGCCTCGTCGAGAATATCGGGAATTCCATTGCCGGATTCCGGAATCGAAAGCTGACCGTCAAAAAATTTATCGGGGTTAAGCAGGTACACCAGCGACAAAGCGCGAGGAATTATCAGGTGCATGGGACGGCGGTCGTAGTCCGCCGCATCATGATAACCTCCGGGCAGATGCAAAACTTTATTGGTATCGCATAATCCCATGCTGGCTTTGATCGTCGGAAAATGCTTGAACTTGTGAGGCTTTCCGTTCTTGGCAATAATGGGCTTTCCGTCGGCAGGAAACATCGTCGAGCCATACGACCATTCGTCCGGCGGATGAACGCCGCGATACACGTCCATGTGGCAGGCTTCTGCAGTCCACTGTGTCCACGGAGGACGCTTCTCAATGCCGCAGCGCTTGTTGAAGAGGCCCTGCATGTGAATACCCCACGCCTCAACTATCGCCTCATCAGAAACCTTAAACGGCATGCTGGAACCGATGCCGTCGATCACAATGCGATATTCGCCTTCGGCGGAGAGTTTCGTAAGATCGGCTTCCAAAACCTCCTCACCGGTAAGAGGAGTATCTTTGATTTTCGGATCTTCACGTCGGAGAGCGAGAGCACCTTCAAATTTAACCGCGCCGCTTGCGCTTTCGACCACGCGAAACTTTTTACCCGCGAAACCTTTAAGCGGCAACGCTCCTGAATGGCCGAGCCACGTTCCGACATAGGCGTACTTGCGCGCTTTCGGCGCGTAGCCGACCTGATTGACTTTAATGACCGGAGTAAAAGCGGCGGGGTCGTAAGTAAACTTGCCCGCAACGCCCAGGTCAACAACATCCCCCTTTTTCATCGCGGGAACTTTAATAAACGCATTGTGGATGACATCAGCCCCCCAGACCACAATTCGATTTCCATCCTTGTCGACATAGCGCTTAACACCGTTGGCCTCAGCCCAGTACGATAAAAAGCCTTTAATCGTCTTTATTTTATCGACAATCACCTGGCGGACATTTTTCTCGACATCGCGTTGGATTTCGGTACGCTTTCTCGCGAGCTGCCATTCCTTCAGTTTTGATCCGATAAGTTCAGCCTGACGAGGGTCGGCGAAAAAAGCCGTACTTTCGTCATCCGAGCCGTCAGCCTGAACGAGAATATATTCCGGCGTAAGCGCGGTAATCTTCCATTTCACTTCGCCGTGAGCGAAAGGCGCTAAAGAAAGAGTCGCAACAACGACTAAAAGTTTTTTCATGTTCCGCCTCTTCTTAACGGATAATAACGCGCATACCCTCGGGACGCAACTTAGGCTCCTGGGCACCGACGTAATTCGGATAGCCGCCGACGGCCGCCGAGAACAGATAATCGCCCTTTCGGGCTCTCGGCCTCATAAAATCAGGCGAATTTACATCCGTCGACATAAAGCGCGGCGCTTCGGCAATGACGGTATTGTTCTCAACTTTCAAGCCCCTGGAAAGATCATATCCTTCAAGCGACAAAGCTTTGCCCGCATCAAAATTATCAGCCATATAAACGTTGTTTGTAAATGCGGCTCCTCCGTCAGTCTTAAACGAAGAATACGCCGAAACTTCCCCGTCTTTTTTATAAAATTCAGTCTCGTCTTCTTGAAAAAGCGTACTGCCGGCAGATAAAACTATAAGATTATCATAAATTTTCGGCCGCCAAGGAGACCGGACTTTTCTGGCGACGCGAACAAAATTCGTAGATCCTACAACGGTATTGTGGTGAATAAAAACATTCTCATGCAATCCGTCATGCTCTTTCGTAAGAAACGGCTCTCCAAATTCCGTAATAAATGTGTTATATGCAATCTCTGCATTGGGCAATTCATTATAGCCGCCCGAATTTGAATACATTGAACGGCAATTTACCATCCTGTTCGACACAAACGTAAAATCACTTGTCAACTGCTTTACCGGATAATACATCCAATAGCAATTGGTAAACACATTGTTTATAATTTCCGTATCTTTTCCGCACATGATTGTCGTCATATCATAACCGGGTGTCCGACCCTCAAAGCGACAGTCGACAACTTTAAGATATAATCCATATTTTTCCCGTGTATCGGCTACCTCCTTGGTTGCTCTCGTCGCCACTGCACAATGTCCAACCTCGCCTCGCGAAGGACTTTTCATTTTCCCTTCCTGAACAAATACACAGTTAGAAACAGTGGCATAGTCGCCGTAAACATCAATGACCCGTCCCTTATCACCGAGAGACTGACCAGCATATTCCCCGTTATCATTCCCGTAATAAGTGAAATCAAATCCGGCAATTGTTACATGATTTACATCTTCCGCAATCGTAATGACCGAGGGATTGTTGACGTTTGCGTTAAGCGACGGATCAATATTGACTTTGACGCGACCAAAACCTTCCTCCTGAGTCAAAAGAACATTGCTGAAATTAAACTGTACCAAATCGTCCGCTGTAACAATATTATACACGCGATCGTCACCGCCCTTCACGTACACTACGCCGTTTTCGCCGCAAACCGCTACTCCCTCACAAATCGTCCTGAAAGGTTTTTCCTTTGACCCGTCTCCGCCATTGTCTGCAAGAGCGTCGACATAAACATTTTCAAGGCTTACGATCATAGCATCAGAAACCAACGGTATTGTAAGTATTTTACCTGTACCAGTATCTTTCACGCGAACACTTGGGAAATAAACACCTGGTTTCGCATAAACATAAGACACTGATCTCTCGACACCCGTTTGTTCGTATTGCCCATCACCGTCAAAGTCCCACGAAACTTCAACTTCCCCTGCATTTTGCGAGTAACCTACCGTAAATGTAGCGCTTACGGGCGCGAAAAGCGAATCATATTCAACAGCGAAATCATCAATCTGAAAATACGCCCCCGCTTCCGCTTCAATCGCCTTAGGCGGAACGGCTCCTATGTACTCTCCCTGATAGCCCTCGGCACCGGTCGCTTCAAAAATCCACGGATATTTAGTCGAATTGATGCGGTAAAAATCCTCACTCGTTATGTCTGTTGTATTAAGAAACTCAGGGGCTATCACAAGTTGAATATTGTCCTTGCAAATCAACCCCTCCTTATATAAATCATAACCTTGAAGCGATGTCGCCGATCCGCCAGAAAATGCCTGCGCGAAATACGCATTGCCCGTCATCAGCGGCTTGTAGACAACTTTATCTAATTTTTGCGTCACAAACGACGTCGAAAATGAACCTAAGGAATCATTCTCCATCTCCTTTAAGACAACACCGCCCTCCTTAAGAACGATCAGATTATCGAACACCCACGGCGTCCATTTTTTTGGAGACATATCCTCTACATAAATAAAACTTTCACATCCGACAATTGTATTATGATGAATCTTCGGCACCTTATTCATACCGCCGCCGTTGTTGCAGATAAACGCAGTCGTCGAACCGATAAAGATGTTGTACGCAACTTCTGCACTGCCGATTTCATTGTAATTTCCGCCTCTGGTGTTTATTGGATTGCTGCAATTCACGACGCGATTGGAAATAAAGCATCCGCCTGACGTTTGCTTCATGGCGTTCATATAATCACCGGCGCAATTCTTAAACACATTTCTGATGATTTCGGCATCCGATCCGATTCTCACGATTTTTTCATCCTCAAAACCGACTCCCTCAAACCAGCAATCGGAAACCGTCATGCTTGTTGCATTTTTTCCTCCTTCTGGCGTCTCATTATAAATGACACCGCCGCCGGAAATATAACCGCTGTTTCGTCCGCTTCCATCCCCCTCATGACGGAACTCGCATCCCGCCACAGTACATCTGTGTCCATTAACGGAAACAATCCGCCCCGACTTACCAAGTGAATTGCCCCTCTTTTGCTGCTTATTTACTGAATAATACTTAAACGAGAGATTTCTTATCGTGCAATCATCCGCTCCTTCCGTTATCGCAAACACCTTAGGATCATCAACGTTCAAATTTGCACTTAAAGCACTTGAAATTTCCACAATCGGCTTTTCTTCGCCCCATGCGCAGATTGTCATGCCGGCAGCGGTGACGGTTACTAAATCATCCGCTCCGTCAATCAGGTAATTGCCTTTTACATAGACCGTACTCTCCTCGCCGGTCAGCTTGTTCGCTTCATTAACCGCCGCGGCAATCGTTTTGTACGGCGATCCAACCGACCCGTCGGGCGATTGGGAGCTCGACGCGGAGTCCACATAAATTTCAGCGGCTAAACCAGGCATTATAAAACCAAATACCAAGGCGACACATGAAATAATCTTTCTCATAATTGTTTCTCCTTTTAGAAAAACTTAACTGCTTTTTAATAATTTAGCACAATCCTCAATCTAAGTCAAATCCATACAAAAATTAAAACGTCCAGCGGAGAGTGATATTGAACGATCGCCCGGCGGCGGGATAGAAGTTTGCCCCGTATGTAGCATAATCGCAATAGTCACGATCAAAGAGATTATCGATATCAAACGCAAGTACAAGCCCCTTAAACGGCTCAAACGGAAACTCGTATTCAAGCCCAAGAGAAAAAAGTACATAGCCTTTCAATTTGCGATATTCATTTTTAAGATCGCTTATCGTGTACTGTTCGCTCGTATATCTGCAGCCGGCACGAACGAACAATTCATCCATAAGATACCATTTCGCATTAAGCGCGGCTTGATGCCCCGGGACTGCGCAAACATCCTTGTTGTCATAGTCGCCGTTAACGACTCTCGCGTTCACAAAACCGTACGATAACGCGATTTGAGCCATTTTCTCGCGCTCCCAGGCGAATCTCAGATCGATTCCCTCTCGCCGCGTTCTGCCCGGAAGATTAAAATTATCAAACTTAAAGGGATCATAATAGATTTCATTCTTTGTCTCGGAGATATACACCGCGCCGCCCGCCGAAAATCCGTCTAAAAACTCAACGTCACCGCCGATATCCATACTCCAGCCGCGCTCCGGAGAGACGATATTACCCGATGTATAAGAAACTTCATCAATAAACGGAGTGCGGTAGAATCGGGCAAATTTCGCGAAAATCTTCGCATCGTCATAAGGGCGATAGTTTACACCCGTTTCAAATGCGCTTAGATTATCGTTCCGCGACGGATTTCGAAGGCTTTCGCTATTTGTCATGAGCCTCTCTAATCTCGCTCCTCCAAAAACAGAGAAAGAATCGGTTAAAAATAGCTCATCTCTCATAAACGCGCCCATCGTCCAGCGCGACTGATCTTCTTTTTGCTTCCACACGTATGTTGGATAAGTATAGGAATTGTAGCCTTTGCGAACATCCCACCTGAGCGTTCCGCCGACGGTAAATTCATTGTTGAATTCCCATAATGACGCAGTATTGATATATTGCGGCGTTATGCTTAGCGCGTAATTGTCAAACGGCGAATTCTGAAGATATCCAGCGGTCCTCTGATAAGCCCTAAAACGATCGCGGCGATGCGAGAGAGTCGTTTCAAACTTGATTTCATTTTCATCGTCGATTACGCCTTTCGCCGAAAGGTTCAACCCGTACGAAGTCTGCCTATAGTTATAGAAACTGTAGTCGGGATCGGCGTCGCGCCTATCGCTCTTCCATTCCGCGAATGTAAGCGGACCTGGGAGATCATACTCCGAATCCGAAAAGAACGAACTTAACTTGATGAACGATCCTCCGTCGAAATCCTTGCGCACTCCGCCGTTCAAACGATAGAGATCATACCCGCTAGAATCTCGCCACCCTTCAGAATGATCCCACGCTCCGTTCGCATAATACGACACCATTTCTTCTTCATCGCCGCCCTTAAGCCCGATAGACGAGCCGAATGTCTCCCGGCTTCCGCCGCGAAACTCGACGAATCCTTCTTCATCATATCCAGGCTTTTCGGTGATGATGTTTATCATTCCCGCCGAGGCGTTGCCGCCGTGCATTACGGTTTGGGGCCCGTGCAAAACTTCAATGCGTTCTACGGACGAGAGCGGAAAGCGCGAAAAGTCGCTACCGCTCATATCGAAATTATTGAGAACCTCGCCATCAGCCTTAACGAGAACGCGCCCGATGGAAGTTTCGCCATATCCGCGCATGGAAACCTGGGTCATCGCCGGATTACCGCCGCCGATATGGCGCACAAATACGCTCGAGTTTCGCTCAAGTGCGTCCATGATGTCGCGCGCGCCCGATTCGCGAAGTTCCGCTTTCGAAATCGTCTCCACGAATTGCGGAGTTTCCATTTTGCCGCTCTCAAGCCGCGTCGCTTCGACTACGACGGTAGTAATGGTATTGGTTGTTTCGCCGCCCGCCGCGGCTATCGGCGCGAAGCCTGCAGCCGCAAAAGCCGAGGCGAAGAGTATTCGTCTATTCATATTTTCCTTTTCCCCCTCATGCGAGAGTACTTTGGTATTGTTGCATGCGGCCCGCATTCCGGCTTTAACGGCTGCGCGACAGCGCCTGGATTACACAGGACTTTCCGGTTACCGCATTTTAAACTAGCGCGTATTATATCATTTATAGCCTATCGTTTGAATTTCGGATTGGCGCCCGCTATCACGATCGCGACCTCGCCCTTTACTTTGGCATTGGAAAATTCCTTTGCCAAATCGCCGAGATAACCGCGCGAGACGCGTTCGTGAAGTTTCGTAAGCTCAATGCAGACCGCCGCCTCTCTGTCGCCCAAGACCTCAAAGGCCGCCTCGAGAGTCGGGCCTACGCGAAACGGCGACTCGAAACAGATAAGCGTATGCTCCTTATCCTTGTCTTCGGCGAACCAATTCCTGATCGCCCCGGGGCCGCGCGGCGGAAATCCGCGAAAAGTGAACGACGATGTCGAAAGCCCGCTCATCAGCAAAGCGACATTAACGGCGCTTGCGCCGGGGATCACTTCGTACGGGACAGACTTTTGGGCACACGCGCGGATAAGCCTGTAACCCGGGTCTGAAATCCCGGGGTAACCTCCGTCGGAACAAAGAGCGACCTCTCTACCCGCTTCAACCGCGGCGATTATGCGCTCAGTAATGCGCTCTTCGTTACCCTGGCGGTACGAAATCATTTCAGGGCGCGGAATGCCGAAATGCGTCAGAAGCTGCCATGTGCGGCGCGTATCTTCGCACGCTATGAGTTCCGCAGTCTTAAACGCATCGAGAGCGCGAGGGGTCAAATCTGCGAGATTGCCGATGGGGGTCGCGATTATATGGAGCATTACGCCTTAAACTCCGCTTTAGGATTATCCTTCAAAACACGAAACGCCTCGGGCAGAAGATTCGCCGCATCAAGTTCACAAAGTTCACGCCACTCAAATTCTATCCAGTCTTCGGCTGCGTTTACAGACCCGTCGGGAGATTCAACATCAAGCTCATAGACGAGATTTATTTCGGAATGCCTTTTACCCTTCTGAACGAAGGAGTTTTCAACGACTCCGAGAAAGCGCCCCGTCGTTGAATTAAGGCCTGTCTCTTCCTTTATCTCGCGCACGAGAGCTTCACGCCCCGTCTCGCCGAGTTCAATGTGACCGCCGGGCAGATACGTACTTGATCCGCCTTTCGCTCTGCAAAGGAGGATTTTCCCGTCCTTTACTGCGACGCCGCGCGCAATCGTTTCAATATGATTAAGCTCGTAATCCATTACTTAGCCCTCCCGCGAAGAAAAACAAATATCGCGAAAATTACGGCAACCGCCGCGGAAACCGCAACGGCACAATCAAGCCTCAATCCGCCCGGAACAAGACCCCAGGGCTGATTGCCGGTACCCGGAGTCCAAAGGATAAACGACGCTATTACCATCGTCATGAAGATACCCGGAATGAGCGTCACCAAAGAGGCGCATTTCTTACCCTGGCGCAAAAGCCATACCGTCGCCGCCATAAGCGTTGTTGCCGAAAGCATCTGATTGCCCCAAGCGAAATAATTCCAGAGCTTTTTAAACGATTCGCCATTCAAATTCGACCACCAGAGCAAAGCGGAAACGATCGCGATAAGCGGAACGCATGTGAAAACGCGACGTGCAAGATTTACCTGATTTATCGTAAACATTTCGGCAATGCTCAATCTCGCGCTTCTAAGAGCCGTATCTCCGCTCGTGACGGCAAGCACGACAATCGCAAAAATAGTTACTCCGCCCATCCAGGCTCCAAGGAAGTGCGTTGTAATATTCCCAAGAATAACCGGCTCTTTAAGTGAAATATTTGTAGAGTCGATATTATAAATCGCGAGCGCAGCGGCCGCCCAGATCATCGCGATGATTCCCTCGAGCACCATCATACCGAAGAATGTAGAGCGAGCCTGGCGTTCGCTCGTCATCGTGCGGGCCACAATCGGGCTTTGGGTCGCGTGAAAACCGGAGATGATTCCACATGCGATAGTGACAAAAAGGCACGGGAAAAGCGGACTGGCGTTCTTAAACCCGGCAAAGCCTTCACAATCGTCGAGTATCGAAGGATTCTTAAATCCCGCGAAAACAAGAGCGGCTGAAATCGCGATCGAGCCTACTATCAAAAGCGCTCCGAATACAGGATAAACGCGACCGATAATCTTATCGACTGGGAACAGCGTCGCGGCGATATAGTAGGCGAAAATAATCCCGACCGCCCACCAGAAAAACGAAACGCTCGGTAAAACGGTTTGATTGATCAGATTGGCGGGAATGTTGATAAACACTGCGACCACAAGCAAGAGAAGAACAACCATAACCCAGGAAAACGCCGAAGCGTAGACCGACCCGAGATATTTTCTCACTATTTTAGGGAGATTCGCCCCACCCTCTCTGAGCGACATCATACCGCCCGCGAAATCGTGGACTGCGCCCATAAGGATACAACCGACAGGGATTATCAAAAGCGCGATCTTACCGAACTTTATGCCAATGATTACGCCGATAACGGGACCGACGCCAGCGATATTGAGAAGCTGAATAAGCATATTCTTCCATTGCGGCAACGGCACGCAATCTACTCCGTCCGGCGCGGCGACAGCCGGAGTCGCGCGATCGTCAGGACCTAGAATTTTCTCAACGATCTTACCGTAGGTAAAGTAACCAATAATCAAAAAGGCGATACCGCCAAGAAAGTATGTCATTGCGAAAACCTTTCCTTCTGTAACTTAATGTACGACAAAATAAAATTGCTATTTAGGATTATACCATTTTTTTTGCTAATGCGACACTCTTCAGGACCTTTCGCCAAGAATGACGAACACGGTATAAACAACAAACACCGCCAACCATAAAAGACCTTTACGCCTGCCGATTCTACCATCTGAACCCGGCGAGCGGAAATTAAAAGCAAACAAGGTTATGGAAATTGACAGTGCGCTCATCACCGGCAAATCGCGCATCATGACAGACTCTGAAATATCTTTCGCGGGAGAAATGACGCAGGCAAGACCCACAACGGCCAAAGTATTGAAGAAATTCGATCCGATAATGTTGCCGAGAACGAATTCGTGTTCGCCCCGACGCGCCGCAGCGATGGCGCTGGCCAATTCAGGTAGCGATGTTCCTATCGCAACTATCGTAAGGCCGATCATAAGTTCACTGACGCCGAACGTGCGGGCGATATCCACCGAGCCCCATACCAGAACATGAGAAGATCCGACGAGAAGCGCAAGTCCCACAAGAAGTTTTAAAAGTTCAATCCACAAAACACAGCCGTCCTTCCGCCCTGCATCGGGTCCGGCGCCGGCGGAACCGTTTGATTTCTGATCGAACCAGCAGTACAGCGGAAGCAGAACCAAAAATAAACCGAGCAGAACGGACGAGTCGAATTTCGAACAGGTTCTGTCGATGAGAAGACAATAGGTCAATGCGGAGATCGCAAAAAGAACAGGCCCTGCAACCAGCGCGGTTGTCCGTTTCGCCGTAATCGGTTTTATTATCGCAGTAACGCCAAGTATCGCGGCGATATTGAAAATGCAGCTGCCGTACGCGTTACCGAGTGAAAGAGCGGAATGGTCCGAGAGGCCCGACATCACGCTGACGCAAAGTTCAGGTGCGCTGGTACCGAAGCCGATAACGACCATGCCGATGATAAAAGGCGAAATGCCGAGCTTTTTAGCAACTTTCGACGCGGCCGAAATAAATAAATCACTCGAATAAACAAGAAGTGAAAGGCCTCCGAGAACGAAGACCGGTGAAAGGTAAAAAGGAATATCTTTATCCATATTGAAAACCTGATGAAATTTCGGAAAAGTATATCATTTTTTACCCCAACTGTGTTATCCTTTCGTAAGGGTCACCCTTATCCCACTTTTTCTGGGGGGATTTATCCCAATTTTCAAAAAAGCCCAATAAAACCCTATGAAAATTTATTTTCACACCCCTTCTTTTTCGTCGTAGACTTTTTCACCTTAAGGCGCTCATTCCAACACGAAGAACATCTGCGCGGAATCGCCCCCGGCTCGAAGGCCTTGCGTGCATCAATTCAAAAAATGGGATAAGGGCGGGTGAGAGACGTACTTCGGACACATTAAAACCCGATCCTTCCCCAATGTGGCCCATGGATCTATTTTAACGCGTCCGAAGTGCTTTAGTGTCCAGCAGCCGTATCCCCCGAGCGCAAGCGAGTCGCGAAGCGATGTCAATCAGGGGTGTACCCAGCTTCCCAATCCGATTGGTCGTGGCGCGATTTTTATCTCCTATGGGGACCTTCTAACCTAAATATCACAAAGCGCCTGCTGCTTCCATTTGTAAATGATCTTTTGCCCATTCGCCTGACAAAACATCATTACACCAATTAACAGAATTGGTTTCACCGTAATTTATCGCTTGTTGCCTAAGCCGCACAAAGAAATTACTAACCGTTGCATCTTCATATCGTAGAGCTAATTTATTTTCTTGCTTCGTTCCATACGGAGACATAATAAACCGTAAGGAGCGCCAATAATTAGCTCGTGTATCTGTTTCACCATAAGTAAGCAACTTATCAATAAAGTTAGTGTAGTTGCCATATCCAGAATATCCTACGGCACTAAGTGTTGTAAATCGGACCATTTCGTTAGTTTCATAAGTATGCCAATCAGAAGCAATTTCAGAACAATTATTTGAAACAACATTAACTAAATCCATAAATCGTTCTAAATGAATCCCATCAAGCTCAAAGTTAACACCGCCTCCACGAACACCAGAAAAAAAATATTCTGGTGTTCTCTGTTTTCCTAAAAACACATAGTCTGAATACACACGAATAGTTTTTGCATAAATATTAGTAACCAAATTCTCCTCCTGTGCATGACAACAACTTACATTAATTCCGAAACAAATTATAAACATCACGAGATTATTTTTCATTTCATCTTCTCCTTATTACATCATTTTACGTTGTATTTTACAGTTCCATCTAACATTTTCTTGGCATTTCGACTTACTCCATTCTCTCTCGCACTTATAGTCCACCCATCATAATCAACAATTCCGCAATGGCCAGGACCGTTCGGATTATACCTACTTGCTATAAAACCAGGTTCAGGATAAGCATAGCCAAGATGCAGCCAATCCCCAAGACCAATTCCCATAGCCCAATCATTTGCTGTTGGAGGATATACATTCCCAATCATCGGAACCGTTTGATTTTTCGGCACGGAAAAACCTGCCTCAATTGCTACATCTGCAACAAAACGATTACACTTCCATTTCTCTTCTTTTACCTTAGAAAATCCATTTTTGCTTGGCAAAAACATCATATACCCATACTCCGCCAAACCTAAATGGCTCAATGCCGCATTTCTCAACCTTAGCATCCCATCCGATCGAGCGACGCCAAAATGATCATAATCACCTTCCTCACAAGGTCCTATTTTTTCTTTTATCGCCGCACAATACCCCTCGCTGTCCATGTGTACATAGGCCGTCTCGTTAGATTGAGTGCCGTAAACCAACCGTGCTTTAAGCGCAAACACTCCAGCCGATGGCGTAGGAATTGATGCATCCCGCCCAGCGTTATAGAGAAGTTGCCAATCATCATAGCTACCATTGTTACGACGTCTGGCCGTATACCACTCAACTTTTGGACTTACAACTGCATCTGACGGCAATACATTGAAAAATGCTCCGATCGGAGTTCCTTTGACAACACACATCCCCGTATCAGGAGCACCGCGAATAGTGAGAGACGATGGATTGAGTACCGTTAAGGCCGTCTCGGCGGCAATTGAACAGGACGATGCATCTATAAATTCACATTTCAATCTTACATCACCATTCTGAGCACTTTCTTCAGCCCCGTCTATATCAAATTTGCAAGTGTATGATTTAATATCATCAATCGAAATTTCTTTGGGAAGACTAGGTGAAACCGAAACTTTATCCGCACCTTGACAAAGAGAAACCCGCAATGTGCCATTAGTTTCGACATCTGAAATCATACTCATATACTGAAAGGGATCTGAGGGGATCGGCAAATTCAGTAGATTACAGGAGCGTAAGCATATGTTGAAAGGCTATTTGGAAAAACTGTTTTCTCTGGAAGGTAAGGTAGCTCTGGTGACCGGCAGCGGCCGCGGCATCGGTCAGGTGATCGCTCGCGAGCTGGCCCGTGCCGGTGCTGAC
>JAFXEU010000089.1 GCA_017520845.1 Kiritimatiellia bacterium
CAGAACCCCGTCGGCGAGCGAACCTAAACCGCGCAGCGGATCTTTCGGAGGCTCGGCGATATCCTCGCCTAAATCCTTCAGAAACGTATATGCGGCCCACCCCCAAAAGCTCGTGCAGTTTGTATCGTAAACCGACTTCAGACACTCGATGCAACGTTTCTTTTCCGACTTAATGTTACTGCGAAGAAATGCGAATTCAGCCATATCGACAGACTGTATCTCTTCAACGGTGCGCCCTTCCTTAGGTCGCGCTCTAAGCTCCGCGATGAAGGCTCGACCCTCTTCTACCTTACCCTCAGAGCCTAACAACTGCGCTTTCGCGACAGTTTTGTAGCCGTCAGGCTTTCCTCGTTGAAGTTTTACAGAGGCATCCGCTGTCGCAACGAGAGCGACAACAGAAAATATTGATAGAAATTTTTTTAACATTTGTTTCCTACATATATTTACTATTTTACCATTTTCTAAAGGACTCACCTATAAAAAATCAAGCAAATAGATGTCATATTTTGAGCAAAACTCTTTAGATATAATGAGTAAAGGGTAAAGAGTGAAGGATAAAGGGTGAATAGTCGTTAGCAGTTAGGCGTAGGGGTAGAGTGGATTTTTCATTTCTACCGCTACTCCTAACCTCTGATCTCTTATCACTATCCACTAACTACTAACCCCTATCCCCTAACTACTCACCTCTCATCTCAGCGCACAATCACCCTCGTTCCCCTCGGTTTTACGTCAAGAACAATATTGCCGTCTTCGTTGACGTATACGCGCTTCGCCCACTTCGGCGAACCTGCTGCGAGCGAAACCGTCACTCCCTCCGCATCGAACCCGCCGCAGGCCGTGAGAATCTTCTCGCCGCCAGTCGGCCAAACTTCGCCAGAGATCTTGACGTTCACCGCGCCATTTGCCGTCAGATTACCAAGTGAAAGCGCGAGCTGCGGAGGTGTTTTTCTGTCGGTGAAGTTGAACGCAAGCGCCGCGCCGTTATCGAGCGACAGGTCGCCGGTCAGGGTGACCGTGCCGGACGAGGCGACTTCAAGCGTTCCGCCTGGCGTCTCGCTGTTCTCGTTGTGAACTTCAAACGTCTGGTCGCTCGCCCCGAATGTGTTGGTGTTGGGATTGAACGCAAGCGTCGCACCGTCGTAGACGAGCAGCCTGCGGTTCGACATCGCCGAGGAGGTACACACGACCTTTCCGCATCCCGTCACGCGCCAGTGGCCCCAACAGGCAGAATTGACAGCACTACCACTATTGCTCTGGCTAACACCATTGAAGTTCCCGTCAAACGTTATTGTCGCGGGACGGTTCGACCCATACTGCGTCGTGCAGAGATACACGTCGCCATTATTGGACTTACACCGGAATTTGCCCCTCCCTTCCGTGCCGAGAACCGTCCGCTCGCCAAGGGCGTACACCTCGGCAGCATTCACTATGAAAAGGAATGGCGCGTTGTCCGTGAAGGATATGCCGTTCTCGCCGAGAGCCAGCACCTTAGAGCTCCACCACACAATGCCGTTCCCGCTTACGGCAATGCCGCCGTCTACAATGATTGCGCCAGCTGTGGCGGCGTTTCTCAAAACATAGAAAATGGTTGAAGAAGTGATATTGACGGAACCGGTGATGTGAAGCGTGCCACCCGTCTGTATGGTTTTGCAAAGCCTGTGCTCTGGATCGTCAAGCGTGACGTCGTCGTCTATCGTGACGGTGGAGCCCTCGCCGACCACTACCTTCTCGCGGTTGGAGAAACCCTTCACCTTGAGCTCTCCCGTGAACGTGACCACGCCCTCGCCCATCGTCGCCGTGCCGAACGCACGTTCCATGTCGGCAATAATCGTGACGTCCGACGAAACGCCAGAGAAGTCGATGTTGCCGCCTTCGGTCGGCACGCCGTTCAGCCAGTTCGCGGGAGTGGACATCTTCCCGTCGCCGCCGCGCCCGGTCCAGCAGTTTCCCGAAATATCGCCGACAGTGAGAAGAAGTGTGCCGTCCGCGACGCTCCAGGTGCCAGTCTGATTGTCCGTCGTGGTGAACGTGAACTTGCCGCCATCCGCCGCCTCCACGCCCGGCGCAGAGAAGATCGCGTAAATTCCCTTGCCAAACGCACCGCCGTTCAGCGTGAGGTTGACACTTCCTTCAACCGGGAGGGTCGCGCTTGTCGCGACCACAGGCGTCGTGCCGTCGTAGTTGGCGACGTTCAGCGTCGAGCCCGCCGCGAGCGTGAACGAGCCGAAGGACGACTGCACCGTACCGTTTATCGTCAGCGTCGTGCCGTTCGCGACTGAAACACCACCTTCCGCACCTACGCCCGCTGCGAATGTGGTCGTACCAGAGCCAATCAAGTTGATCATGCCGGGGCCGTTGAAGCTCTCTTCTATGATGATGTTCTTGCCATTATTGTTTATCGTGCCGCCTTTTGCGCTAACATTGACCGTCAAGCGGTCGTGCTTCTGAATAAGGCGCGTCGACGATTTGGCCTTTAGTATGCCACCGTCGAAGTTTACCTCCGCCGTCGCATCAGCAGGAGTCGCATAATTGGTCGAACAGCGGATTACCTGTGTCGCCAAAGTGCCCCCGGCATGAAGATTCAGTTTACCTTCACCCCATCCTTGCTGAGACACCTGTCCAAAAACAACGTCATAGGCGACATCGACTGTACTGCCGTCATAAATCTCGACTATTCCCTTCATGCGATTAGCATCGGAAATGCCTAAGTACTGCCCTGTGACAGCGAGTGATGCGCCATTGGTTACAA
>JAFXEU010000090.1 GCA_017520845.1 Kiritimatiellia bacterium
CTTCTTAGAATTCTTTGAAGTCGACTACGGATAGCCCCTCATAAATGTAAAACCACAAAATCCACTTCATAAAATACACTTCACCCTTTATTTATCGGGGTGAAATGCTCTTTCTCGTTCAAAAAATGGGTAAACTCCAGCCGATATCGGTATGTCAAGAAAGGAATAGGAAATATTTCAGTTATAATACTGTTCCCAACCTTTACGCGGCTTAGGACCGGCCAAAAGTCTGTTCACCTCTTCATCTCCGACGGCCTCGCCCTTCTCGGGATCGAACTTAAATCCGCGGTTGAGCCGCTGAGCCGCAACGCCGAGGCAGAATATCTGCGACAGGGGCGCGGAAACGCTGAACGGGCTTTTAGCCCTCTCTTCGCCTTTAGCCGCAAGAAGAAAATTCCTGTAATGATCATTATGGGCTTTTTCATATCCGGGAAGTTCGCCCGAATACACGACGCGCTTTAAAGTCGACGAATGCGAAAGCCCCTGCCAGATAGTGCCGTCGGCCTGATAAATCTCCTTGCCGGGCTTAAGCTTCGGATCGATAAGACCGTCGTTCGCCGTACTCGCGGGGAAAAGACCCTTGTTGCTGTCGAAACGAAAACCTTTGGGCGGCTTAGGCTGATTATCGAGACCTTCCCACCACTCAAGCGTAATATCGCCGTGACGTCCCTTCTTCGGGAACTTCATCGTAAGCGTATCCTGAATCGGGAAGACGTAAGGGTTCCAGCCCGTACAATTGGAAATCGCAACCTCCGTCGGCAGATCGCCCTCGAGCGTAAAGCGGTGGATCGTATCTAAAATATGCGCTCCCCAGTCGCCCATGCAGCCCATACCGTAATCATACCAGCATCGCCACTCGCCGTAAGCGAGATCTTTCGAGAAGTCGTGGTACGGAGCGGACGAGACCCACGAATCCCAATCGAGCGTCTTAGGAAGCGCTTCGGCCTTAGGATAGGAGGATGTCTTTCCGCCCCACTTGTGCCAACGCCTCTGCATGTTCATGTGGGAGACGACCTTTACGACATCTTTTATGATCCCCTTCTCGCAATAATCGCGATACTGATAGAAATTATCCCCGCTGTGGCCCTGATTGCCCATCTGGGTCACTACGCCGTATTTCTTCTCAGCCTCCATGAGAAGCCGACACTCACGGAACGAATGAGCAAGAGGCTTTTCGACAAAGACAGCCTTGCCGAGTTTCATCGCGTGCATCGCCGCGCAGAAATGGGAATGATCAGGAATACCGACAAGGACGGCGTCGATCTTATCGGCCATCCTGTCGAACATCTTTCGAAAATCCTGAAAGCGCGGTAGATCGGGATATTTCTTCAGAGCCTCCAGCGTATGCTTCGCACCGATATCGGTATCGCACAAGGCGACAATCTCGCAGATGTCGGAATGCGCCGCGAACTTCTTTAAATCGTACCAGGCCTGCGCACCGCAACCTATCGCCGCGAGACGAACCTTCGAATTAAGAACATACTTCCTGGAAGAGAAGTTACACGCGGGAATGAACGGAAACGCACCCGCCGCCAAAGCCGCTTTCAAAAAAGACCGTCTGTCCATATCCACCGCTCCTCTTTCAGAATATTGATGTTTTTTCAGCGGACGGAAAACCCGCGTTCCTTAAGATAAGCCTTAAGTTCAGGAATCCCGATGATTCCGAAGTGGAAAACGCTTGCGGCGAGAAGAACCGTAGCCCCCGCCTCGGCGGCCTCCACGAAGTGCTCCATCGTTCCCGCGCCGCCCGAAGCGACGATGTCGGCGTCGGTGACCGCCCGGATGCCGCGGATGAGAGGGAGATCATACCCCGTGCGCGCGCCGTCCGTCGACTTGGAGGTCGGAAGAATCGTCTTTACTCCGTAGCCCGCGACCTTCCTGGTCCACTCGATCGCATCCGCGCCTGTAGCGGTGCGACCGCCGTCGATATAGACCTCATACCCTGACGGCATGCCGGAATTCTGGGCTACATCGATAGCAACGGTAACCTTGTCGGCGCCGAACTCCTTAACGAGCTCTCCGATCATATCGGGCGAGCGGAAAACCGCCGAGGAAGTTGAAATCTTATCCGCTCCCGCGCCGAGAACCTCCGCCGCGGCCTTGACGGAAGAGATTCCGCCTCCCATGGTGAAAGGAATCGTGGCGACGTCGGCGACCTTACGGACAGTCTCAAGCATCGTCGCGCGTCCCTCGACCGTCGCGTTGATATCGAGCATCGCGATTTCGTCGGCTCCCGCCGCGCAATAGGCCTTGCAGCATTCAACGGGATCGCCGGCGTCTTTAATGTCGACAAAATTGACACCCTTTACGACTCTTCCGGCAATCATGTCCATGCACGGCATAATCACCAAAGCTTTATCATTGGTCATATAGATATTTCCTTTACCTTTGAACTGTTTTAAATTCTGAGAGTGACCATATTCGGATTTGGTCACTTGAAAAATATTATATCAAAACTCCCTTTTCTCCGCCTATACGATTTTTTTAAAAATTCCCCATTGACTTTGCGCGTTCAATATGAGATAATATCTCTCGTTTTCAACGCATGGGGATATAGCTCAGTTGGTAGAGCGCTTCAATGGCATTGAAGAGGTCAGGGGTTCGACTCCCCTTATCTCCACCAAAAAACCGCGACGTATCGCGGTTTTTTTTTGTTTTATAAATCCGGTAAAACTCCCGTCGCCATTTTTTAGTCGGAGCCCTTCATCGCGAGCGAACGCCCGCCGTCAATGGCATACGTCTGACCGGTAACGAAGCGTCCCTCGTCCGAGCACAAGAAAAGTACGACATTGGCGACATCGTCGGCGAGGCACTTCTCATGGAGGAAGTTCGTTCCGTGAGTTATATTTTCTCCGGAATTGTCATCGGGTCTTACCACGATGCCGGGAGCGACGGCGTTAACCGTGATTTTGTTTTCTCCCAGCTCTTTAGCGAGCGAGCATATCATCGAGGAGACTCCGCCCTTGGCGGCGGCGTAATCGACGCACTTTTTAAGGCCGCACCTCGCGACTACCGACGAAAAGCAGATTATCCGGCCGCCCTTGCCGGCCTTGATCATTTCGCGCGCGGCGGCGCGGCTCATCCAGATCGCCCCCATCAGATTCACGCCGATGATATTGTTGATGACTTCATCGCTCTGATCGACAAGGTGCGCCATTTTCCCGCGCGCGCTGCCGCCCGCGACATGAACCATGATATCGATTCCGCCGAAGCGCTTTACGCACTCGGCGACGGCGGCGTCGCAGCATTTCGAATCGCTGACGTCGCCCGCGAAAGCTTCAGCCTCGCCGCCCGCCGCACGGATCGCATCGACCGTCCGCTGGGCGATTTCCATCGTATAGTCGCACACGAAAACCTTAGCGCCCTCCGCCGCGAAGCGTCTCGCGGAAGTGCCTCCGATATAGCCGCCTGCTCCCGTAAGAAGAGCTACTTTACCTTCAAAGCGTTTCATTATTCTTTCATCCTTTCATAATCGCGTTTAAAGAAAAACACCCGTGCGGCAATCAGCAGGAATGCTCCGACAACATAAAAACCGGCAAATGCCGCAATGCTGAACCGTACGGCCATATTATCCTTCATCCAGCCGGTTATCATCGAAGAAAATGATCCTAGAAGAAACGAAACCGAAAACGCTATCGCGGCTCCAGCCGCATGATACCGCTGCGGAATCACCTCAAAAAGCGCGGCGAAAAGATTCGAATCGTAAACGCCGCGAAACACGCCGAAAAGAGCCATCGCAACGCAGCAGACCGTAAAGTTTGACGCGAACGCCATCAGGACGATAAACGGCACGGCGAAAAACATTCCCGCAAGCATCGTTTCAAGACGGACGCTCGGACGGAATTTCGCGAAACGGTCGGAGACCCTGCTGCCGACGGCCACGCCTACGAACGCGCCCATAAAATGCCAAAGAAGCGCATTAAGAGGAACCCACCTTGGATCGATCTCGCCGGCAAATTTCTCGCCCAGAAGATTAGGCATCCAATTTCTGTAACTTCCATCGACTGCGATAAACATCAAAAGCGACAAAGCCGTTAAAAGCGCCGAGGGGCGGCGAAAAAGAATGGTCGCAGCCTCTTTGAAAGAGCGCTCCTTAACCGGACCCCTCGGAGCGCCGGACGGGTGTTTGTCGTTAAGCACAAACACAAGAAAAACGGCTATCGCAAGACCCGCCAACCCGAATACGCGAAAAGGCAAACGCCATGCGCCCGAGCCCATATCCTTCATGCCGCCCAAATACCCGGAAACCGCAGAGAATGAAATTATACCGAGATAAAGCGCGCTCTGATAGATCGAAAACGCCGTCGCTCTGGTTTCAATATGGTACTGGCTTATCAGAGAGGAGGCCGAGGCTCCGACAAAAGCCTGACCGGAAGACGTTATTATGCCGTATGAAAGAATAAACAATCCTATTCCCGACGCGAACGATGACAGAAAGGTTCCAAACGAAAAAAGAACGACTCCCGTAATGACTATCCATTTACGCCGGAGAAAATCGGCGGCAATACCCGAAAACGGCAGACATATTCCCATCACAACCCCGAACACGGTCGAGATAGCGCCGATTTGAGTGTCGCTTACCCCTATGCCGGCGAAATCGGCCTTAATCTGCGTAACGGTCGCTCCGAAAATCTGACGTGTTCCCTGAAGGAACAGATACGTCAACCATAACGCGCCAAGAAGAATCCACTTGTAGAAAGAATCGTTTTTTTTCATACTTTTCCCTGTTGAAAGAAACTAGCACTCGTCCTTCTTCGAGATACGGCGCGCGATCCCTTCGCGAGGTTCAGCTTCAGGCGGGATTTTAAGCGGCTCTAAATCGTATTCCGGAATATCGAGCGACTTCCACGCCGCGCTGTAAACGGGGAGACCCTGCGATCGGAACATCGTCTCGAACTCAGTCCAGACCTCTTTAGGTCGCGGCATCGGATCGACGCGCTCAAAACGCTTATCGAGCGAAAAACATTCGCACACGGTCTCGAAATATTCCTTATGGTCGGTCGCGAACTCGAGTTTACCGCCGACCTCAAGACGCTTCCAGAGCGCGTTTAAAAAGAGCGGCCCGAAAAGCCTATGCGAATGATGCTTTTTCTTAGGCCACGGATCGGGGAAGAAAACATATACCGTTCGCGCATGATGATCGGGCAGAAGATAATGGAAGGTATAGAGAGCTTCCAATCTTAAAACGCGCGCGTTAGTAAGTCCGCCCCTTTTACACTTACCGGCGAAAAGTCTCACGCGCTCAAGCATACGCTCTATACCGAGAAAATCGCAATCGGGATTCTCCTTCGCGCGCTTCGCCAGAAACTGCCCTTTACCGCAGCCGACCTCAATTTCCAAGGGGCGATCGAGATTTATATCTAAAGGCTTGCAGGGATCGGTAACGGTTATGATATGATCTGTCATTTGAAAAATACAAGATAAATGGTCCAGTTAATCGCGAGCGAATAAAGATTGGCGAAGAAGTCGTCAATCACAATTCCGAACCCGCCGTGAAACGCCTGAAGCTGGCGCGCGGGCGGCGGCTTAACGATGTCGACAAGGCGGATTACCGCGAAGAAAACCGCCATCGCCGTCCACGGGAGATCAAGAATCGGAATCCCTATGAGAGCGATCGGATAAAGCATCCATTCATCAGCCGTTATGCGCCCGTCGTCCTTTACGCCGAGCGACTTCTCGGTAACTTCGCAAAAACCGACAGCCGAGAGCGTAAACCCGAGACAGGCGACAATCTGCCAAGTAAGCCCAAGGTGCGCGAGCGCATACGCGAGCGCGACACCTGGCAGACTACCGAACGTTCCGGGAGCGAACGGAACGAAAAGCCCGATCCCGAAACCTGTCGCTACGAAAAGGCAGAATTTCTCAGCGAGCGATCTCATTTCGACGAGACGCCCATCTTATAGCCGTTGAAACGATGGGTATTGTAGAGCTTCTGCTTCTCGTCGACGGGAAGACCGAGCGACTTGCGGATCGCGAGGAAGTCCTTAACGCTCTTAGGCCCAACCTGATTGAGCTTAGCGCCGTGGCCGCTCGCAAGAAGAAGAACCTGGCAATAGGAGTCGGCGTTTTCAGCGAACCATTCGGCCTCTTCGATGTCGCGCGCGCCGCAGACGATACCGTGGTTCTCCATAAAGACCACGTTCGACTTTTTGGACATCTTAGCTACGTTCGCTGCAACCTCATCCGTTCCGGGCGTTCCGTACGGAGCGAGAGGAATCTGATTAAAGAAGATGTCGGCCTCGGGATTGATGCCGTTCGGAGGAACTTGCCCCGCGAAAAGAAACGCGTTGCAGTGCGGAGGATGGCAATGGACGCAGGCGTCCCAGCCGGCTGTCTTCATCATCGCGATGTGGACCTTAACCTCGCTCGTGCGCGGACGGTAGCCGCAGAGCTGACCCGCGTTCATATCAACGAGACAGATATCCTCTTCTTTCATAAAGCCCTTACAGCACAAGGTAGGCGAGCAAAGAACGAGATCCTCTCCGACGCGGACGGAGAGATTACCGCCGTTGCCGTCGGTAAAGCCGCGCGCGTAAATGCGGCGACCCATCTCGCACATATCGGCCTTGACCTTGCGGATGGCGGGCGAGTTGAAGAACCTGTCGAGCTCCTTGCGCGTCTTAGGCCGGGGACCGTTTTTCCAGTCGTAAGCGCGATTAACGAGCGGTGGATTGATATAAAGTTTTTTGTCCATTTCTATTAACCTCTCTGTCTTAAAACTTCGTAAAGCGTAATCGCCGTAGCGACACCGGCGTTAAGCGATTCAAATCCGCCCGGCATCGGGAGCTCCGCGATAAAATCGCAGTTCTCTCTGACAAGGCGCGAAATGCCGTTGCCCTCGGCGCCGACGACGAGACCGGTTCGGCCGCGAAAATCTATATCGGTATAAGTTTTCGCGTCTTCGCCCCAGTCAAGCCCCGTAAACCATACGCCCGCGTCCTTAAGATCCTGCATCGCGCGAACGAGATTTACGACGTGAGCGACCTTAACGTATTCGGTGCCGCCGGCGGAAGCGCGCGCGACCGCGGGCGTAATGCCGCAGGCTCTATCTTCGGGAATGATTACGCCGGTCACGCCGACGGCACTCGCGGTGCGCAAAATCGAGCCGACGTTCTGAGGATCTTCAAGATGATCGAGAACGATTACCGTCGCATTCTCGTCGGCTTCAACCGCCGCGAGAATTTCCTCGAAACCGACATAAGGATAGCCCGTCGTTTTTAAGGCGACTCCCTGATGATGCCCGAAGCGCGTAAGCTTATCGAGCTGATTGCGCTCCATCGTGCGGATCACGAGACGACGCGCTTTAGCTTCGTCGCGGATTCGCTGGAGCTGATCGTCTTCATCGGGGAACGCGGGTGGGAGAATTATCTCGCTCGCCGTGCGGCGACCCGCCGCGAGAGCTTCTTCGACGGGATTGCGCCCGTAAATCCACTCGCCCCCCGTAAGCATTTCACGAGGACCCTTGGCGTGGTGGCGTGTATTTTGATAATTACCCATAGTTTATCGCTTAAGAAGAACGTCCTTTTCGTATTTCTGAACGAGCTTAAACCACTCTTCGCCGGCGGGAACGCCCATACGCTTGCAGAACTCTTCCCAGACGGCATCGAACGGATAGTTCTTATACTCCTCCTGGAGAACGAGCTGAGCCGTGAACTCGCCAGCGTCCTGAAGCGCCTTAAGCTGGGCGTTAGGAGTGAGCATAGCCTTCATGAGTTCCTTCTGCATATTGCGCATGCCGAGAACCCACGCCGCGACGCGGCAGATCGACGCATCGAAGTAGTCGAGAGCGATAATGAAGTTCTCAGGCCCCATTCTCACGATTTCGCGCGCAGCCGCGGCGAGATCGTCGTTCTGGCGCAGAACATGGTCGGAATCCCAGCGGACGGGACGCGAAATGTGGAACGCGACCTTACCGAAGAACATTAAGAAAGAGCTGATCTTATCGGCGACATTCTCGCTGATATGGAAGTGGCCCATATCGAGAAGCGCGAGAATCTTGCGGCTCTGGGCATAGCCCATAACGAACTCGTGGGAGTTTACCGTGTAGCTCTCAACGCCGATGCCGAAAAGCTTAGATTCGAGCGTAGGTATAACCGCCTTCTTATCGTACTTCGTCTTGAAAATCTTATCGAGCGAATCGGCCATTCTCTGACGCGGGCCTAAACGATCGGAAGGATCATCCTTAAAGCCGTCGGGCGCCCAGAAGTTGATGACGGAGGGAGACTTAAGTTCCTTACCGAAATACTCGGCGATCTTAAGGCACTGAATACCGTGCTTGACCCAGAACTTGCGGATCTCGGGATCGGTCGCCGCGAGAGTAAGGCCGTCGACGACATTGCCGTGAGAGAAGAACGTCGGGTTAAAGTCGAGGCCTACGCCGCGCTTTTTGGCCCACGCGACCCAAGGCTTAAACTGCTCGATCGAAAGCTGATCGCGATCGACAACTTTATCCTTATGAATACCGTAGCACGCGTGAAGATTAAGGCGATGCTTACCGGGAATAAGCGACATCGCGAAATCAACGTCAGCCATAAGCTGTTCGGGCGTCGTCGCCTTACCGGGATAATTACCGGTCGTCTGAATACCGTTCGACGCGCCGCCGACAGATTCAAAACCGGTTACATCATCGCCTTGCCAGCAATGCATCGAAATCGGAATTTTAGAAAGCTGAGCGATTACCTTCTCGGTATCAATACCGATCTTTGCATATTTCTTTTTAGCTTGTGCGTAACTCATCTTGAGGTTCCTTTCTTAAAATTTGTTAAAGACTTTTAGCGACAACGGCAATCGCGATTGAAGAGGCGAGAGTCGCGAGTCCCAAGCCGAGCGCCGTCTTCGTTTTAGCGCCCGTCCCCTTCCATTCGCCGAGCATTACGCCCAAGAGCGAAGAGAAAAGAACGCAGCTGCCCATAACTACCGCGAACGAAATATACGCCATATCGCCCATCGCAGGCTCGCCCACCTTCTGGCAGGCGAACTGCATCGCCCAGATTACGCCGGCGAGCGCGGCGAAAATCCAGTTGACGGGTTTAAACGAAAGATAATCGCCGAAGGAACGGTTCCTGAAATTCTGCCAAAGACACCACGCGGCGTTTACTGCAAAGCCTCCCCAGAGAACGACTACAAGAACGCTCATGCCGACCCACTTAGCATCAGTCCCCATCTCTTTAGCCGCCATTTCCATAGCGCCGCCCGACTGAAGACCGAAGTTCATGCCCGCCGAAGCGATACCGCTGAAGAGCGCGACTATCATACCCTTCTTGAAATTAAATTCGGCGACGGCTTTCTTTTTAGCCTCCTCATCAAGTTCACCTTCCTTAAGCTTACCGGCTAAGCCGACAAGAACAATACCCAAGAGAGAGACGATAACGGAAATGAGAGTTACGACCGCAGGCGTATCTTTAACGAGATCGGCGGCCTTACCGGTAACGATCGGCGGAATTAAAGTACCCGTCGCCGAGCAGAGCCCGCAACCGATGGCGAGCCCGAGCCCGATACCGAGATAGCGGATCATAAGTCCCCACGTTAAACCGCCGACGCCCCACAGCGCACCGAAGCCGAAACACGCCGCTAAAGTCTTAGGCTCTGCGTTGGAGATAACGCCAAAAAGATCGTTGTTCGTGGTAAGCGCGAGAGCGAGCGGAAAAACGATCAAGCCCGCAATCGCATAAACGAACCATCCAGATTCGTACTTCCAACCCTTAACGCCCCTGAAAGGAAGCGCGAAAACAGCCCCCGCCAAACCGCCGAGAGCACATATAAGCGTACCGAGTGTAGTATTCATAATTGAATATATTATACCAAAATAAGCGGAATGTTTTTTATCCTGATGCGATTTTCTTTCATTTTTAATTTTGCTGGAATATCCCCGGTTTTCGACATTGGCCTTTATTCATTCTGTTGTACAGAAGATAAATCGCTTTTCCAGATTTTCAAACGAGGAAACATCAGTTCCACATAATAAAATCAGGTATACAACTAAATTCAGCCCTAAAAACCGGGAATATTCCATTAGACCGGATTTTGTTGTCACTCGTGAGGCGTTGCGACAACTTTGAAAAAGCGGTCTGCCGCTTCGCGCGTGTGCCAGGATTTAAGATCGTTCGAGCCCTTTACGCTGTAACTCCAGAGCGTCGTGTTTTCGGGAGAGGCGTTAATTACCGGCGCTCCGTTTTTATCCATTTTTATTACCGCCAAAAGATTCGTCTCATTCGCATTGTCCGGATCGAGCCCCCGCGCATACGACTGGGCGACCGAGTATCCGTTGGCGGAAATATGATCGGCAAGAGCGTTATATGAACCGTAGAAATAATCGGCAAAGTAATTGCCACCCTCCTGAAGAGATAAATACCTGTCAAGCCACGAGAACGGAACTATCGGCTCGCTGGTCGTAGTGTAATTATCCTTTTCGCTCTTAGTGTATACCTTGCAGCAGAAATATGCCCCCTCAACTGACAAATCTTCCCAATACCAAGTTCTATACGACGAATTGATATAACTCTTACCTTCTTGAGAAACGACCTTAGAAAGATAGCCAGGGTAATTCACCATAACCGCTATCGGATAATAATTTCCAGGTGTATTTATCTCAACACATATCGCGAATGTCTCGCCAGCAAAAACAGAGACCTCCGTATCGAACGGAATCACTTCATATCCGGCATCTGCACAAGTCCCCGATTTCACTGAAAAGGTTTTCGTTCCGCTAAGCTTCGAATAATTCCCTGTGATTTCAGCATTCTTAACAATGTACGCCTTATAAGTCGTTCCCGGCGAAAGCGCGTAAAAACCGAATGCGACAAGCGTTTCATCGGCTTTAGCCTTAAAGAAATTAGCTCCTACGGCGGCTGTGCTTTGTTTATACCCGTAACCCATAATGTACCCGTACGGATCATGCTGATAGACGTGCGCGTAATCGGTACCCTTTGACAAAGAGGCGAAAACCGCCGAGCCGCTCGCCCCTAAAGACGTATCGTAGTAAGAAATATAGTTATATCCTTTATCCGTCGAAGACGAATCCTCGCCCCAACTGTTCCGAATTATAAAAGCGCCGTTCCCCGGGGGAGTAATTTTAAAGTTCGACTTATCGTAATTATCCTCCCACCCGACGATTGCAATAGCATGATTTAATAAAAATGCGCCACCAGCAACATAATTCGTTCCATTGTAAAAATACGATGCGCCGTCGTAATAGTCTTTATGACTATAAAATGCGGATGAAACCGGCCCATATTTCATAACGGCGCTTTTAATCGAATCAAGATCGGGTCTTAACGAAGTTTGAACCTCATCTAAATATCCTAAGCCCGAAAGAAATACAATCTTACGCGGAATGCGCACACCGCGCTCGCGCCTGCTCTTACCGATATTAGGATACGGATCAAGCGCTTCGGAAACAGGGGCTTCTTCTCTTAAAAAAACGGCTGACGCCATTTCGTTATTACCGCCACGAGTGTAGCCGAAATCATAGCCGTTTAAGTTAGCTAAATTATTCTCCGACAAATCCGCATCGACACCCTCATCGCGCCTCATCTGATATTCGATTCCGGCCATCGCCGCGAATGTCCAGCAGGTACCGTATTTCCCCTGATCGCGCACGGGAGAAAGATAACTCGTGCCCGTCCCGTCAATATCGCGAAGATCGTACTTCGCCGGGAGCGATGTCGCGGCGGCCCGCATCATGCGCACGTCAGAAGACACGCCGCTCAGCGTATTTGTAAAATGAGTCAACGGATTGGGATGGGGACGATAACCCGCTTGAGGCGCATCAGAAGCAAACGTCTCCACCACGAGCAGTAAACTCACTACAAATGCGCATTTAAAGAGCGATGATCGTATCAAAGTTTGTTTCATATTACATTCACATAAAGACGTACTTCGTGATAAAAACGAACGTAAATCTTTAATATGATATCATGGCCAAATCCCCCTAGTCAAGTATGTATTGCGTCAAGGGGGAAAATGAAAAAACTTTTCTATGAAAGTAGTTTTTAGTGAAAACGCTAATAGCGCGGACGTATCTGGCCGCGCATAGGGGTTCAGGGGAACGTGGTTCCCCTGATGGGGGCTGGGGCA
>JAFXEU010000091.1 GCA_017520845.1 Kiritimatiellia bacterium
CAAGGTTCCGCTCAAATCAGCATCAACACCAAATTCTACAGTTACGTTATTATTCGTCTCAGCATTAAGCTCAATACTCAAGCCAAACCTAGTAGAAGCATCGTCACTTAATACAAGCGCAGCATTAGTTGAAACCTCTCGTCCATAGTAATCGTCACTCGGACGCGGCAAAACACTCTTCGCAGCATACGCCGAAGAAGTTAGAAAAGCGATTACTATGACAAGGAATTTCATTTGAAGATATTTTACCATATTTCACTCTTGAAAAATCTACATCGAATCCGCGGGTCCCCATTGGTGAGGTGAAAGTGGTGGAGTGAAATCGTTTTACAACCCTCCGTTCTATGTTTCATTATCAAGTCCTTCTGAAAATGTAGCCCCAGATTTTGAAGAAATATTTCGGGAGCATCATAGGAAGACAGCAGAAATAACCGTTTTCGCGGTTGGCGCGGACGTTCTCGCGGTTAAGTTTCAGCATTGCTTTCAAACCGGCCGTCGACTTACCGCCCAGGCGCATCGTCACGATCGAGCGCGGCAGATAGCGGGTCTTGACGCGCGCCTTGCAGAGAAGCCGCACCATCCACTCGAAGTCTGCACTTATGTCGTAACCGAGCTTATAGCCGCCGACTCGGTCGAAAACCTCTCTGCGGACATAGACCGACGGATGTGCCGGCATAAATCCCCAGTTGTGCATCCAAGGCCGCCAGCGTTTGGAACAGTAGTATCGCAACGTTTTTTTACTCTCGCCGCGTACAAAACGGATATCGCCGTAAACGCAATCGACTTTAGGCTCGAACGACGATGCGATAAAAGCGAGAGTATTCTCATCTTCAAGAACGTCATCGGCGTTGAGAATGCCGACTACATCACCCTCTGCCATTTTTATGCCCTTGTTGAGCGCGTCATACATCCCCTCGTCGCGCTCTGAAATCCAGCGCATCCGCCCGGCGAATTTAGATTCATACTCTTTTAGTATCTCAACAGTCCCGTCGTTGCTGCCGCCGTCCACGACAATATAATCAACATCGATGCCCTTTTGGGCGAGCACGCTCTCAATTGCACTGCGAATCACGCCCGCACTTCTAAAACAGACTGTGATTAACGATACTTTCATTTCCTGACCATCAAACCTTCATTGTCGATCTCAAACGAATAAAAGCGCGAATACTTGGATGGCTTATTGCGTTCGAGATCATTTTTAATCTTCTTTGCGTCCGCTTTGGACTTTGCCAGGATATACATAAATCCGCCGCCGCCCGCTCCTGTTAGAGTTACCGCATCGGTCCACTGGGCAATACGCTCAATTATCTCGTCGACGCGCTCGTTGGTGCTGCCCGGATCGAGAAGCTTTTTATCGCGCCAGTAGTTGTTGACGGACCTCGCAAAGAGTTTAAGGTCGCCTTTTTCAAGCGCCTTGGCGCAATTATCCGCGTCGGCCTTTAAACTCCTTACAAGAATCTTCGCGAAATCGTGAGGATTCGCCTCGTAAAATGAGAGGACCTTTCTTAGGATATTGCGCGCCATGCGCTTTTGGCCTGTAAAGTAAAGAAGGGAACGCTCCGAGATTTCATTCGCGGCCGATTTAGGAATTTCTACTTTTTTAACAGTAACATTCTGAACTTTCCCTGGCTTCGACTTAAGAAGTTTTACGCCGCCCAAAAGCCCGCCGTACTGATCCTGCCAACCGCCGCCCGTACACATCTCGCGCTCAAGTTCGAGCGTGAGTGATGCGACTTCATCAGGATCGCTCTGCCCCAAAAGCGCCGCGATTGTCGCCGCGCCCAAAATGGAGCTCGTACCCATTCCACTGCCCTTTGGAAGATCGGCAGAAATGATAATATCCATGCCACGCTCACCGAACTTAAATCCTGTTACGGTCAAAGCCGATTTAACGAGAGCACACCAGTCATGCGGATCCGAATGATCGGCGATTTCGGCAGCCGACTTTAGAATTCTGCGCTTGCCGAGATCTTTAGAGACGACCTTCACGAATTTATCGCGACGTGGCTTTACAACTACTTCAATCGGGCGCTTACCGTCAAGCTTGACGGCAACATTGAGTACCGCCCCGCCCTCGACGTTGCAGATGGGCGGCGTATCGCTCCAGCCGCCTGCAAAATCAATGCGTACAGGCGCACTCACCGTTACAGTTCCATCGCCTTTAGCGTTTCGCATTTTCAAGAGCCTTGAATAATCAACCTTCGGCATCTTATCCGCGAGCGCATGTTTCTCCCAAAGACCGTCCGTCTTGAAATTATCGTCGAGCTTGTATTTAAGATCGTACCAATCGTTTTTGCCGACGGGGATGCAGGTAAAGCACTCGTTCTCGCCGAGAGAAAGTTTCTTAAATCTGCCGCGCGGAACGTTCGTTACGACATTGCCGCCTTTAAGCTCAAGCTCACAGCCGACGCTATCGACATAAGTCCTGCCGTCACCGAGCTGCTCTAAGAGTTCACGCGACGAGCCGATATGAAAGAAAGTGCACGACTTCACGACATTTACCGAGAACGGCGCAAATCCATCAAGAAGCATCTTGGGAAACTCCTCGTAAATGTCGCCGGCTATCGGAAGCGCCTTCATCTTCTCGGCAGTCGCCCAATCGATGAACATAATCCCTGTATCGATAAGATGACGACCCTTCTCGACTTTCGGCTTTTGGAGAAATCCGGAGACATCCATAAGACCTGTCTTCGAGGACGATTTAAAGGCCGTCTTGTATACGCCGTGTCGCTGCGCTTGGAAAGGTCCGTCGGGATAGGCGACTCCCGTAACGCCCGGACGCGAAAAGTCTGTCGCCCCGTAATCGAAATCAAGCAGAACGTCCCCCGAAGTGATCAGAACTCCGCCTTTTTCAGGAAGCGGCAAAGAAGACATCGTCTCAACGATATGCTCGAACATTGAGCGACCGTCTTTCATCGGAACGAACGCCTTACCCATCGCGGCGTATCCAGGCGTACGGCGCGCGTCGCCGCCCGAATGACAGACGAGAACCCTGCCTGAAAGTTTAAGGCGCCTTAAAAGATTCACGGTAGCGCCGAGCGAGCCTACACGCTTCCCGCCAGGGTCAGATATAACCTTAACCTCGGGACGATTCTTTGTCTGCGCGCGATAGCCGCGAGCCTGCGCCTCATTGGCAGCCGTTATAACTATGTAATCGAACATGATTGATAAGCCTCTATCCCGAGGAACGGTACCGCCGAACACCTCGTCACAGGGTTTGTAGATTATTTCCGTGCCGCATAGCACATTAATATTATATCATTTCCCGCTTTTTTATTAAAGTTCACGAACCGGGAATCGGGATAAAACTATACTCCGCCTAACAAAGTTTCCCACTCATCGAGAATCTTTTCTCTTGAATAATGCGCGCTGCAGTATATGCGAGACTTTTCCCCAAGATCACGCCGGAAATCGCCATTCGACATCAGCTTGCGGAGCGCAAAAGCAAAATCACGAGGGTCGGCAACTTCACCGCACCCGATCCAATCATGTATCATTAACGTCGGCTTGGAAAACACGGCCGCGTCCACGATTACCATCCCAAAGCCTTCCGTCTTCGAGGGGAACGCGACAAAAGCGCAGTTTCTGTACGGCTCCTCAAGATCTGCGTAACCCTTGAGCAAAATTTTATCGCGCAAAGCGTACGAATCAATTTTCTTTTTGAGAGCCGCTTCCTCTTTCGACTTGCCCTTACCGTATATATGGACCTGCCAATCTGGAAATTCAGCGGTGACGGTCGCGAACGCGTCAACAAGAAGTGATTGATTCTTATCGGCGTTTATCGCTCCTGGACAAAGGATGACCTTTTCTTCGGATATCGTTGTTATTGCGCGTCCTTCAAAACTGCTCCAGTTTCCAATGGCTGTAATTCCGTCTCCTGAAACGCCGATCAATTTCTGCAGCGTCTCGACATGCTCTTTGCGCAACACCTGAAACACCGCCGCCTTTCTTAGCGCCGCCTTTATCGCGCGATTGCGCCGCCACCTCTTGATCCAATGGCGAAACGGATACTTCGGATCCGTATGAAACTGTTGGACTATCGGCGGCAATCCGTCGACCTTGGCCAGATCGAGAATCTCGTTCGTTCCCGTTGAAACGATCACATCATATTCACCGCGCACTTTCGCTGCAAATTCCGACTTGTCGAACAGCGTCACCGCATGCCCGCGCTCCGACAGCCCCGTGGAAAGATTCTTAACCGCGATATCAGCTCCGCGATTATTGGCGAACGTGTCTTTGTAAACCGCTATTTTCATCTTACAGGAAAATCTACTGATTTCGCACCTTGGGGAATGAACGTATCAGCGAATCTTGAATTTTCACAACTTCTCCCGGTAAATCTTCAAAAGCGTTTTTTACGGTTTCCAAAAGCCCAGCCGATACGTCTTCACGTATGTTGACGGCTCTATATTTGTTTTTTGAAAACGCCGAGTAATAATCTCTGAATTTATAGTCCCCTCCCATAAGAGACTCTGAAGCGATCACTCTCATATTTGGAATTCCGAAGCTGTCGGCCACGATCAATCCGTGCATCGCGGACGATAAAACCGCTTCACATTCGCTTATGCGTCCAATAACCGTCTTCGGCGGACTCTCAGGATTTAAAACAACCGCCCCGGGAATTGATTTCGCCAGACGCTCAAAGAGCGGCATAGCCTTAAGCGTCGAATCTTGAAGAATTCCACGTTCGCTTTCTAACGCAACCATGTCGTCAGACCTCTTTATCGCGGCAAGTTCCGCATGATGGGGGATTATTCCGCAAACGCGAAATGCCTGACTCTTCGCGGGATAGATTTTCGACGCGAGAAGACCTGGATCGCCGACAGCCACATCGTCGAGATCAAGCCCCGTCAATCCGCGCAGACGCTCCAGAGTAACTCTGCCGCGCACTGCACGAATATTAAGACGTCGCATTAACCTTTCGTCAGATGATTCTGGATCTTTAATAAAACCGCTCCCCCAGACATCCACCTTACTTCGAAAATATTTTATCCAGAGCGCATCAGCCGTCCAACGCTTTCTGCGATAGATGAATTTCTCAAGGATACTCCCGATGAATGCGGCGTTACAACGTTTCGGCGAAGCCCAAACAGGATCCGATCCAGAAAGAAATCTGCATACGTCCTCGTTCAGACGATCGCCGAAATTCGGCATGTCGGTCCAATAATAAAGTGAAATACCCATTATGCCCTCCGCCGCTTTTTGCATTTACGTCGCATACGCCATAAATACCAGCGCCAGCGCCAGGTGAATCCCGCGTAACCGACGGTGTCGTCGTCCATAAGCGACGCCATCAGTCTTTCCATTTCGACGGCATCGTCCGCCGACGCCAGGCGCACTCCGCGCTTTACGATATTCTTTATCACCTTCGGAAACCATCTGCGCCTGACAGCATCATAAGAGCGCCCGTCCAACGACGAATACAGACGGTTGAGGTTCCTTAAAATCTCAGCGAATCCGAACACGTCCTTCAGGCTCAACGAGCCGCTGTCGAGAGAACCTTCCGTCCTGCGGTAAAAATAAAGCGGAATGCGGATGTGCCATCCTTTTTTCAATCGCGGAAGCAATGAAAACGAAAAACACATATCCTCGCCCTTTGAAACGCCGGGCAGAAACTCCAAACCTTCCAGCAGTTCACGCCGGACGAACATCGCCGACATTCCGCCCTTAAATCCGTTATCAAGATAATAAGACAGCGGTCTGTCGATAAATTCAATACGTTCAGAACTTATTTGCCGGAACCGTGGAATCTGTCCTGAAGAAAACTCTTCATGATCGTAAAGGACAAAATCCCCGTCATTACCATTGCATAAATTTACGCAGGTTGCGAACAACGCCGGGTGAACAATATCGTCGGAATCGATAAAAGCGACAAACTTTCCGCGCGCGGCGGCAAGAGCCCTGTTCCGGGCCGCGGAAACGCCCTGATTGTTTTGACTTATCACCTTGATGCGACCGCACCGCTCATATCGTCCGAGCATCGAATCCGTTGCGTCCGTACTTCCGTCGTCCACGACTATTATCTCAAGCTCAGGATGCGTTTGAGCCAACAGCGATTCAACACATTCACCGATATACTTCTCGACATTGTATGCGGGCACTATCACGGACACCGTCGACAAAGAAGCGCTGTTCACGGAATCAACGTTCATACAGCCTTCTTTCTCCAGACGCGTACTCCGCATACAAGATAGCGGGTGACACGCTTTTTGGTATATTTGAAAAAGAAAAATCCTTTAATGTGTCCCCATACGAAGCGAAAAGCGTTTTCCCGATACGGAGACCTTCGAAGATACTTGAGATACAGCGGCCATGAACAATTTTTCCAGATATTGCACCACGGCTTCTGCGACGCGTTTGCGAAATGGCGAATGACGACACGTTTCTTCACTTCCCCGGCAACGCGGGTAAAACAGTTCCAAATATTCTCCAGTTCAAGAATTCTGTTTCTGAACGTTATATTGATTATGTCCTGATCCGCCCAGGCTATGCGACTGGCGTATTCAACGGTATTTTTCATCAGCCGGACGGAGCTGGATTCCGCCCTCATGACATCCAAGTCCATAACCAGCATACCGGCATTGAAATAAGGCGCGTCACCTGTAAGACCGAGCAATTTCTTTTTATACTCCCCGTCGAGGCCTTCAGAAACGGCCCCGATGACACGCCCTTTTAGGTCTATATTCCACAGCGGCCTTAAATCGCCGACGCATAAAACATCGACATCGGAATAGATCGTCCGCTTCTCTTCCGACAGAATATCAGCTAAAATGTAACGAAAATATGTCTCCTTGGTTATATGCTCCAACTCCTTTGGTATTGTAAGATCTTCAAAAAGCGAATTATCTACTGCGTGGAATCTTATTTCACAGTTAAAATAGACCAGTTCCAATTCATGGATTCGCTTCTGATTCTCATCTGTAATATTGCGGTGCAAAACGTGAAAGACAAAATCCGATTCGGGATTATTCTCTAATATGCTTGTCAGAACAACGGCCAGATGCTGTGAATAATTGTCAGAGACCGAAAACGACATTGAAATCGGATTTTGGGCATTGCCCGGCCTAGGTATTCGAGGAAGTTCCGCACCCAGCTGAACCTTAAGCCAGCGCTTCACCCTGCGCAGCATTTTCCTGCGGACAAAAAACGGATGCAGCGAATCAAACGAGAGAATACAACGCGTCGCAGGTTCAAAGTCCACTATCCGTAAAACGAAGTCATCGGCGGAGATTTTCTGAACCAGCAGATTCTGCGGATCGTAGAACCGTACTGCATGAATGCGGAACTGTTCAACCAGCCGGGAAAAGGCGGTCAGTAGTTTTCTCCTGCCGCATCCGTCGGCGACTCTGTAGGCCGACTTGAAACTCTCCGGCTCTGAACCGTCGTAATTCTCGACGCGCTCCTCCGCTATGCACCACCCGCGGGAAGGAACCGAGACGCATTCCAACGTCTGCGGAAAAACCGCGAAAACCTCCGGAGGCAGATTCTTCTTAAGCCTCGTCCAATACCGATACTCCTGGCAAGACGTGTTACTCTTTGAGTCAAAACGCCCTTTTCGGATTTCGCGAACGACCGATGAAGACAAAGCCACCTCGCCGTCGTACTTGCCTTCCTCTATTTCATCTTCCGAACGGTAGCATTTAACGCAAAGCTTCGTATTAGGAATCTTATAACACGTCCGACGCGACCCCATGCCGAGACGAAGCATCTTCCCTTCCTGAAAAAGGGCTTCCAATTCGTCTCCTGTCGGAATCGTTTTCATTTCTGGTGCTGCATATCACAGAGCTTGCGGTAGACGCCGTCCTTCGCGTACAGCTCGTCGTGGGTTCCGCGCTCTACGATTTCCCCGTGATCCATTACGAGGATCAGGTCGGCGTTGCGGATTGTCGAAAGACGATGAGCAATAGCGAACACCGTTCGATTCTTCATCAGGTTCGTGAGCGCATCCTGTACCAGGCGTTCCGTCACCGTATCGAGCGCGCTCGTCGCTTCATCGAGAATCAGAATCGGCGGATTGCGGAGAATCGCCCGCGCGATGGCGATGCGCTGACGCTCGCCTCCGGAAAGCGCGAATCCCTTCTCTCCGACGATGCGGTTGTAACCTTCCGGCTGCGACATGATGAAATCGTGGGCGTTGGCGAGCTTCGCGGCGGCAACAACCTCCTCGTGCGTGGCGTTCGGCGTTCCGTAACGGATATTCTCTTCAATCGTATCGTTAAAGAGAAGCGCCTCCTGGGTCACGGCTCCGATAAGCACTCTCAAATCGGCCACCTTGATGTCGCGGAGATCCTTTCCGTCCATCGTAACCGTTCCCGTGCGGGGATCGTAGAAACGCGCGAGCAGTCCCGACAGGGTCGACTTTCCAGAGCCAGTCCCTCCGACCACCGCCACCATCTTGCCGCGCGGCAGCTCGAAGTTCGCGCATTTTACCGCGTCGCTTTCCGCCGTGTCATACTTAAATGAGACATTATCGAAAACAATCTTGTCGTCAAACGTTTTCTTTGACGCGGCGTCCGCCTTTTCGGGCAGTTCCATCTCGAGATCGAGAACCGAATAGATACGCGCCAGCGCGGCCATAGAGGTTTCGATCTGCACCTGGAGTTTCGAGAGTTGCTTGACGGGCTTGTAGATTATAAGCAGCGGCGCGAGCATCGGCACGACGTCGGAAATCTTGACGTCCGTCGCGAAACACCAGACGAGAAACGCGCAGATGAGAATTATGCCGATGGTCTCCACGACGGGGCCGACCATAAGCCCGATGCGCAGGCCTCGCATCGTCGACTTGAGAAGGTACCTGTTGGTTTCGGCATAGCGCTTATTCTCGAACTCCTCGGTATTGTAACTTTTAACGACCTTGATGCACGTCAGAATCTCGTGAATCTTCGCGCCGATCATCGACCCGCGCTCCATGGCGCGGCGGGCCCATTTTTTAACGCGCTTGCCTATCATCTGAATAGGCAGAACGAAAAGCGGGAATCCGATCAGAATGAGAAGCAGCGTCGCCATCATATTGTTGGCAAACGCAAACCACACGATAAAACCGATCGCGACGAAAATCTCGAACGGCGCCATCGCGACTTCGGAAAGTATGGTCGAAAGGATCGTCTGGATCTGCTGAGGATCGTTGGAGATGCGCGTCATCAGCTGCCCGACGTCCACGCGACCGTAAAACTGAAGATTCTGCTTTTGAACATGCTCCAGAAGATCCTGGCGCAGATCGGCGACGGCATGCGCTCCCGCCCAGCTCAGACAGTAATGATTGAGATACATCAGCAGCAGGCGCAGCAGCGCCACCAGCGGAACGACAATACATACGATCAAGAGAAGCGCGCCGCCCATCCCGCCTTTTTCATTCTGAAGCTCTATTCCGAGTTTCGAGGCGAATTTCTCCAGTTTCGGATACCAGGAAGGAAGTTTGGAATTTTTCGCGATCTGCTTTTCAAACAGGTTGGACGCTTTGCGCCCGGTTTTTTCCGTCGCGTTTCCCGCGGCATCAGAAGCGTTTACGCCTTTGTCCGCATCCGCGTCGACATCCTTTGTGATTTCCGCGTCGTGACTTTCCACATGCTGCAAGGTCGGCTGGACTATCTGAAAGAACGGGACGAGAGTTCCCGCCGTGAGCATTCCGCAGACGACGCCCACGATAAGACGGAATTTATAGCGCCTGGCGTACTTCCAGACACGGCCGTACGCTTCGCGGACCGTATACGTTTTATCGAAAAACTCTTTTTTATATTGTACAGCCATTTACTTTCAACTTTCTACCCGTTATTCGAGATGTCGGCCATTTCCTTTTCGGTGGGCCATTTGCGGAAATAGCGGTAATTGAGCACCCACGCCGACGGATGACGGCGTATGACCCGCTCCAGATCCCTGATGCAGCGCTCGGTCATCGCCCGGATATTGCGCGCCTCTTCACATTTGTAAGATGCCACGACTTCACAGCGGTAACGCCCATCCTTCAAGGGGCGCGACCAGGCGACAACGATGGGAGCCTTGCCCTTGGCGCTGAAAAAAGCGGGCGCCGCCGAAACGGGAATCGGACGGCCGAAGAACCTTACCCATATTCCGCCGTCTTTCGTTTTGACAAGCTGATCGACCAGAAGTCCGAGCGATTTGCCGTTCTTGATCCCTTGCATCAGCGGTCGGAACGCGCCGTCGGCGTGAACGATTTCCTGTCCGATCGACATACGCGACTTCATAAGAAGATTCGTCATCCCGCCCGTACCGATATCCTTGGCGACGGACATCATCTTATGCCCCTCGAGAAGCGCCAGCTGCGAAAGTATCTCCCAGCATCCGATATGCCCCGATACCGTCACCGCCGGATTGTTCTCGGCAAGGAACCGCTTGCCCGCTTCGGACATCTCGCCGGCCGCCTTGACGCGCTTTATGGCGTTGCGGCAGGTCCAGAACGCGTGCCCGACCGTACGGGCCATATTGCGGTAGGATCGGCGGATTATCTTTTCTTCAGACGGAGTCGGATCATACTTCGCGACAGGGCGCACGATTCCCTCGGGCTTAAGCGTTCCCTTTATCACACGCAGGTTCGCCAGCGACAATCGCCGCCCCGCGCCGTCGAACCTGTACATCACGGCCGATATGAAATCACAAAGCCCCAGCATCCATCTGCGCGGCAGATTTGAAAAGACAAGAATGCCGATACCAATCCCCAGCCATTCGAAGGGACGGCGTACGGCTCTTTTCATCTTTTTTAATTTTTGCGATTTCACGGTTGAATTATCTCAATTTACGACACATTATACCATAGTTTTCAGGGAGCAACAAACCTGAGGCCTCACCAGAACGACCAGGCACCCGAATAAAGAACAAACAGCGCCAGAAGCAGATTCGTGACCACATGGGCAAGAGTCGCGGCGAACAGCCCGCAGCGTCGGTATACGAAAAGGTAAAAGACGCCGGCCATAACCGCAGCCGCGATACGGTTGTGCTCGACGGCGAACAGACCCGTCGTCCACAAAAACGCCGACCAATCGAACCGCCTCCTGTCCACGGAGCGCCAGTCTTCGCTCTGGAGCCTACGATACAGGTACGCGCGGAAAAAAAGCTCCTCGGCCGGCGCAATGACAAACGCGCTGCCTATCAGCCGCAAAACAGTAAGCGGCCACCCGCAGACTGCGGGATCATAAGGGGAATGCTGCACCTCGATCGGCGAAGGAACCTCTCCCAATATACACCATTCGCGGTAAAAAGAACAATATTCCGGCGCAATCCAAAGGAATGTCACAATTACTCCTGCGACAAGACCCCAGAGAATCTTTACGCCGAGCGTCCCCTTTTCAGCCGCCGGGAAATGCGTATCCAGACTCTTCGTCCGCAGGAAATATACCGCCGCCGCGACAAGGGCGACCGCGGCGGCGAGCGTACGCGACGCATACGCCCAGGCCGACGAGGAAGGCAATGCGAACATCAGCGCCATCCAGATTGCGAACGGTGCCGCGGCGAACACGCTGGCCTTGTCGAACTTCAGAACCATCACCGCCCTCCCGAGCGCGGATGGGCTTTCGCGTATTCGTCTTTAAGGCGCTCGACCGAAACGTGGGTATATATCTGAGTCGTCGAAAGAGACGCGTGACCCAGCATCTCCTGAACGCTTCTTAAGTCGGCCCCCGCGTCGAGAAGATGAGTCGCGAAACTGTGACGGAGCTTATGCGGCGAAAGATCCTCCGGAAGACCCGCTTCCCGCAGATACGTTTTCATGCGCCTTTCGATGAAACGCGCCGAGGCTTTTTCAAGCCTGTCGCTGAGAAAAACATGCGAATCCCCGAGCACGAGCGCGCCGCCCGCCGCCGAGAGATTGTCTCTAAGCCTCAAAAGCGCCGCGAGCGCTTTCGAGCCGAGAATGACCAGCCTGTCTTTAGACCCCTTGCCGGTGACGATAAGCGTGCCGCGCGAAAAATCAACATCGCCCCACTTTACGGAAATGGCCTCGCTGATGCGGCATCCCGTGGAATAGAGAAATTCGAACACGGCCGTATCGCGCAACGCCGCGAACTCGCCGAGTCTGCCGTCGGAAAATTTTTTAAGCGGAGCATCAAGAAATTTTTGAATATCTCCGATCGAAAGAACCTTCGGAAGAGTTTTGACCTTTCTGGGGCCTTTGAGCATGGAAAAAGGATTGTCGACGACCTCGCCCTCGCGCTGGAGATAACGGTAGAATGTTCTGAGGGCCGCCAGCTTGCGGCGCACCGTCGTCGCCCCCGCGCCGTTTTTCGTAAGCTCGGAGAGGAAACGCCGCGCCTCGCCCTGACCCGCCGCGCCCCACGCGCGATCACCCTCGACGACATTTGGCCAGCAGAAATGCGCGAACTGTTTCAAGTCCGCCATATAGCCGTCCAGGGTATGCCCCGAAAGATTCCGCTCCGCGGCCAGATACAGAGCGAATTTTTCGGACGCCGCGTCTCCTGGAATTGTCCGGGCCTTCAGACTCACGCCTTTTTACCGCCTTTGCGTTTCATCTTCACCGCACCGTCGACGCCCTTTATGACTTCGGCATCCTTGTCACGGCTCGAAGGTATGTTCTCGATTCCAAGCGCCGCCGCCTTCGCGGCGAAATCCGGAATCTTGTCGCGATAGGCGACAGCCACGCGCTTAAGCGCCATAACCTGGCGATCGCTGAGGGAATGCCGCCTTTCATACTGCTCCGCGAGCGACTCCACAAAACCTTTGTCGTCGTAGACCTTCTTGCCTTTTTTCGAAGGATCACGCCATTCGGTAACGGTCATCATCAGCTTCAGCAATTCCGGAATCGTCGGATCGTCTTCCGTTTTGGAAAATCCGTTAGGCACAAACGGCTCGAGCTTCGCGCGGATTTCTGCGCAGTCCGGAAGCGAGGAGGCGTTTTCGCCCACAGCCCTGGCAAGAACGACGAACTGCTTCATTGAAAGGCCTCTGCCGCGGTCGACCTGCTCTCTGAGACTTTTGAGAAACGGGTTTTTCATCATCCCGCCGATGCGGTCCATGAGATCGAAGCAGTATTTCACAAGTCCCGGATCCGCCTTTTCAACCGCATTCTGCGATTTGAACGAAAGTCCGGAATCCGTCAGCCGCTGATCGAAATCGGAAATCTGATCCGAATACATGACGGCCATCTTGACGAGAAACTCGAGCTGACGGGCGGAAAGAGGCCGTCCCTCCGAGGCCTGCTTGCGGACGCTTTCTACAAACGCCTTATCGTCGTAAACGCGCTTTCCTATCGTTTTGGCCGGCTTCCACTCCTTCACTTCCGAGAGGAGCTCAAAAACGGCCTCGAACTTCGCCATATCCGGCGCGGGCTCGGCGCACGCCGCGAGCTCCTTAAGGAACTTCGCGTAAAATGCGCTCAGCATCGCGTCCATCGGCTCGCCCTTTTCCTCGACCTTATCAAGCTCCGCCTCCATTTCCGCCGTATAGCCGACGTTAAAAAGAGAATCGAGCTTTTTGGTCAGATAGTCGCAGACAAGTACGCCGCGCTCGAGCGGAACGAGTTTGCGCTTCTCCGTCTTGGCGTACTCGCGCATCTTCAGCGTCTCGATCGTCTGGGCATAAGTCGACGGACGGCCGACGCCGTTTTCCTCGAGAGCCTTGATGAGAGACGCCTCGGAATAGTGGGACGGACCCTTCGTTTCCTTTTCGTCGGCGATATAGCGTATCGCGTCGAGCCTCTCGCCTACGACCAGCGGGGGAAGATGCTTGACCTCGTCGCTGTCCTCGTTTTCCTCGTCTTCGCCGCGCTTCTTCTTAAGCGAAAGGTTCATGACCTTCAGGAAACCGCTAAAATCGATCTCCGTCGCGCTCGCGGTGAAGACGTACGAATGGGCGAGCGCAGGCTTACGGGCGGCGAGACTCGCCATCTTAACGGTCGTTTTCGCGTCCGCCATCTGACTTGCGAGAAATCTGCGCCAGATGAGATCGTAAAGCTTAAGCTCCGACGCGTCGAGCCCCGACGAAGCGGGCGTGCGCGTCACGTCGGTCGGACGGATGGCCTCGTGCGCGCCCTGGGCGTCAGCCTTGGACTTAAAGAAATTCGGAGTCTCAGGATAATATTCCGAACCGAATTCGCCTACGATATAATCTTTAGCCGCCGCTCTGGCCTGTTCGCTGATATTGACCGAATCGGTTCGCATGTAGGTAATAAGCCCGCTTTCATAGAGGGCCTGCGCGATTTTCATCGCCTTGCCGGGAGACATCGAAAGAACGCTCGACGCCGCCTGCTGAAGCGTAGAAGTCGTGAACGGCGGCGGCGCATGACGCTTTTTGGGCAGGCTTTTCAAGTCCGACACCTCAAGCTCCGCGCCCGAGAGATCGAGAAGAATGTTGTCGGCCGTCTGACCGCTGCGGATATTGGGCTTCTCGCCGTCAAAGCGCGCAAGTTTCGCGATAAAGGTCTCTCCCGCCTGGTCGCGCTTCTTCGCCTCGACTCCCATAAGAAAGTACTTCTCGGGCACGAAAGCGTCGATTTCGCGCTGACGCTCGACGAGAAGCCGCAGCGCGACGGACTGCACGCGCCCCGCGCTCAAGGTCCTGTTGTTCGCGCAGGCGATATATTTCCACAACAAAGGTGAAACCTTGTAGCCGACCAGCCTGTCGAGAATGCGGCGGGCCTGCTGGGCGTCGACGCGCGGCATATCGATATCGCGCGGTTCAGAGACCGCCTTCAGAACCGCGGACTTCGTGATTTCGTTATATGTCACGCGCCTGAACGGCTTATCGCCGGCGACCGGGGATAAAACCTCCTTCAAATGCCATGCGATTGCCTCTCCTTCGCGGTCAGGATCGCTCGCGAGATAAATTTCATCCGTTTTCTCGACGGCGGCCTTCAGTTCCGAGACTACCTTCTCCTTGCCCTTCGATATGACGTACGTAGGGACGAACGACCACTTATTCTCTCCGGCCTCGACAATCTTGATGGCGCCGTTCTCGGTGGGAAGATCGCGGATATGACCGACCGAACTCTTGACCGCGAATTCGCCGCCAAGATACTTGCCTATCGTTTTCGCCTTTGCGGGCGATTCTACTATCAATAATTTTTTACCCATGATCTGCATATGCTCCGTAATCGCGGATACGGTCATACCCGCTTCTGCAATATTATTAAATATACAATACAAAAGGTAACGTGTCAATACTCATTCCGAAAAAGGAAGAGTCGCGCAGAACTTCAGTCCGCCCTCGAGATCCGAAAATGCGCCGTCAAGCTGCGCCTCGTAGCAGGATTTGAGAATTTCTCCGAACTTTACCCCGGGTTTTAAGCCCATTTCCACAAGATGACGCCCCTGGACTATCGGCTTTGGAGCCGAATCTTTTATCCTGAGCCGATCCGCTTCGGCCATAAGCCAGTTGATAGGCTCGGGGTTTGACGGAAACGGCGGCCGCCCCCCGTCGTCCGCCGCGGCGACGCGGGCGAGCCTGTCGATGCGCACAACCTCGGCCGCGAGTCTGCGGATCGCGTTCTCTCCGGCTCCGCCGCGCCACATCGCGTACGGCTTCATGTGGTTTCGCACCAAAGGCGGAACCTCCCTTAAAATCCTCGTCTCGTCGGTAAGCCGCTCAAGAAACGCGATTGTCGGCCCCACGCCCGCCTCGTCGTGGCCGAGCGACCTGAGACGCGCCTTTACGGGATCGAAATACGTCGTCGCGGGCTTGCCGAAATCATGACACAGAACGGCAAGCCCTACGATAAGATTCTCGTCGTCGGAATTGTCGCCGCGCTCGCGCGCGAAAGCGTCGAGACAGCAGAGCGTGTGATTCCATACATCGCCTTCCGGATGCCATTCGGGCGCCTGGCGACACCCGATAAGCGCCGTAAGCTCCGGATAATAGTCAACCCACCCGACAGCGCGCAGAAACTCAAGCCCCGCCGATATCTTTACGCCCTTTACCAGAAGTTTAGACCACTCTTCAAAAAGCCTTTCGCGCGGCAGATTCTCAGGCGTCATCGCCCGGCATATTTCGATCGTCTCGATCGCGGGCTTAAGGCAAAAGCGCGCGACGAACTGCATGCCGCGCAGAACGCGCAGAGGATCTTCGGCGAAGTGCGGCGAGACATGGCGCAGAATGCGCTCTTCGAGATCGCGCCGACCGCCGTATGGATCGACTATCTCATCGGTAAGCGGATCGCGGTAAATGGCGTTTATGGTAAAGTCGCGCCTCGCCGCGGCGTCTTCAACGGGCATGAACGGATCGCTGTCGATTCCGAAGGCGCGGTGGCCGGCGCCGAGTTTCGTCTCGCGCCTCGGAAGAGCGATGTCGATATCGTAATGATGAAGCTTGATCACGCCGAACGAACGCCCCACCAGATCGAGCTTAAACCGGGCGCTTAAGACGCTCTCGAGTTTTTCGCTCTCAAGACCGTAAACCTCGAGATCGTAATCCTTTATTTCGGTGTCCGCTCCCAAAAGCGAATCGCGCACGCATCCGCCGACAAGAAGCGCGCGACCGCCCGCCTCCTTGACGAGACGGGCGACTTCCTTTACCGTTTCCAGCGTATTTCCCGGCGCGGACATCGATATAACCGTTTAGCCGATGCGGACGCGGCGCCCTTCGATGCGGTACTTGCCCGAAGCGATGATATTCAAAGCCTCGGGATAGGCGATGTGCTCCTGAACCTGAATTCGGGCGTGAAGCGTCTCGGGAGTATCGTCCTCTAAAACAGGAACCGTCTTTTGGACGATAATGGGACCGGAATCGGTACCCGCGTCGACGAAATGAACCGTAACGCCCGCAACCTTGCAACCGTAATCGAGAGCCTGCGTCCAGCCGTGAACCCCCGGGAACGACGGCAGAATTGCAGGATGAATATTGATGACGCGATTCGGGAATGCCGCGAGAAGTTTAGGCTTCACAATGCGCATAAAGCCGGCGAGAACGACGGTATCGACGCCTGCGGCCTTCATGATCTCAATACAGCGGTCCTCGGCGGGACCTTCAAGCTTCGTCTTCCACGGAGCGCAGTCGAGATACATCGCCTCAAGCGAATGCTTCGCCGCGCGGTCAAGAATCTTCGCCCCGGGCACGTCGGTAAGAACGATTTTAACTTCCGCATCAAGCGTACCCGCCTCGATCGCATCAACGATCGACTGCATATTCGAGCCGGAACCCGATCCTAAAATTCCAAGTTTAAGTTTAGCCATGTTTCACCAATCTCCTTCTTTGCCTTTCCGCATATTTTACCATATTTCTCATTCAATTCGTTCACTACGCTCTCGAAGGAATGGAAGGAATGAAAATTCTCAGTCACTCACAAATCCGGATGGCGGGACTACCGCAATGAGCGAATTATCGTAATGATTGGGATTGCGGGTGAAAAGCTGTGTGCATTTAGCCTTAAGCGCGCACTGAAGCTGTATATCATCCTCAAAATCCTTATCATGAAAATCGACAGCCAATCGCAAGACATCAGCATCTACAGAGACAACCTTAAATATCCGCATAAGAATCTTTAGCGCTACCATAGCCGTCGTCTCGCTCTTTAAACGTCGCATCACATAATGAATGTTATTAAGCGAAATCGCCGCGATATACGCCTCAACCTTACCAAGTTCAGCGTTAGCCCATATCTTCAAGGCGTCATAATAAAATCCCTCACGCTCAAGAAGAACATCTAAAAGAATGTTCGTATCAACAAAGATGCGCTTTTTCATGATTCACCATACTTCCCCGCAAGTTCCGCGGCAAGCTCGGTGCGATAATCCCAATCTGGCGAAGCGCATCCCTTGGCTAAACCCAACGCTTTTTTAGTAAGCGGCGGGAGATCTTGCCAATCGGCATCCGCCTGCTGCTCCATAATGCACACAAAGGACACGAACAATTTGGAAATACTGGTATTGCGCGCCTCCGCCAATCTGCGGGCGCGTTCAACCACACTTTCATCCATACTCAATGCAAGTCTAGTCGCCGCCATTCACCCCTCCTTATGCACATTGTTTTTGAAAATATTATACACCCATAGAGCGGCGAAAGTCAATGCTATACCCCCCAAAAAAAGCTTAGTATTTTCACCATTCTTTCTTTTATTCGCCAGTCACCCTATCTATTCTAATCAGAATATGCAAATACCGGGTCTGGAGCGATTGGCGATGGCAATATTTGTAATTCGTTTTTCATAACGATGAATCATCTCCAAAACAGGTAAAGCAAATCAAAACAAGCGGCAAAATTATTTTAAGCTTGCCGAATTGGGAAACTCTAAAAAGTTTTAGACTTGAATAAGCGCTCATTTTCATTCGCGTTGAGAATCCGAGGGACTTGGTGGGGTGAGAGTGGTGGGGTGAAATCATTTTAAAACCCTCCGTTCCTTGAAAGTTTTCTGATATTTTATGATTATCCATCTTCATTACTGCCAATTATACCACTTTTATCGCAAATGGGGACAGTCCCCCAAGCTATTCATCGTTTGTCGGCTGCGCATTATCCGATGACTCCTCTATTATCGGCAAAATCCGCGTTCCGCCGCCGCCGATCATAAGTTCCATCACGCCGAGCGATGAATCTGCCGAAACGCCAAGTCCACTGGGCTTAGCGTCAATGCTCTCGGAAAGGAAGAACTTGCGATGCAAAACTCCCCTGGTATCCGCCACAGCGGGCGGTTCTTCTTTGCAAGACTTGATAAACGACGCCTTCTTGCTCTTCATCCAATCCCAATACGCCTCGTTGTCTTTCGCCGTGGCTCCCCTCTTCCCCCATGCCCGAAACCTCTTCATGCCCTCATGATATCCATTGTCGTTCATGCCGACGGTTGCTTCAGATATTTCGCCGCGAAGCTTGTTGATATCCTCCCCTGACAAATCTTCGCTACAACAGCTCCTTTTCCCTGCGGTCAATGCTTCCGCCGACCAGAGTAGAAGTTCGTCCTTCTTCTGCCATTCTCCGGACTCAAGACCGCTTCGCACGCGGCCGACGAGATGCCGCAGACAGAGTACCGCGTTTTCCTTTGCGTCGGGATTGCGCGTTATGCCATATAGCTCGCAGAGCGCCATTGTCACGATCGGCAAAGAACGCTCGTCATCCTCTCCGCCGCGAATACGCAAAACGCCATTCGTCTCGGAAACGCACCCCATCACATACTCGCTTGCTGCAATGACAGTGCCCGTGAAATCCTTTGCATACGGGCTGGGGCTGTATGGGTACTCCCCATGCGCAAGAAACGCGCAGATCCCCAGCGCCGTCGC